>JAGPDK010000540.1 GCA_018057605.1 Kofleriaceae bacterium
GCGTTGCACTTGTTTACTTTGGTGCGCAACGTTGTTTTAGTCGCCGTATCAGCGGTGCGCCACACGATTAAATAAAGCCCCTTGGCTTTATCAAACTCGTTGAGCCGCAGATACGCATCGCCTTCAAGCTCCATCGACCTGGGTTTATCAAAACCTTCATTCGCAGCGGTTTTGGCGTAGCGGGCGGCACCCGCGTAGTTTTTGTTTTGGAAAAGTCCGTACGCGTAGGTGTATGAAGCAATGCCTTTATAGCCCCGTACTTTTCGCAATTCGTCAAAAACTTTTTCAGCCTCGTCCATTTTTGCCGCACCGCTGAGCCGTTCAAGCTCAGCGACCAGCTCCTTGCCCGACATTTTTTTACCGTCACCAATCGGCTTAGGTCGCGCAGTTCTTTCGTTTTTGTCGGGCCCAACTTTGTCAGGCTTCTCTGGCGTGGCCGGCGCGACCAGCTCGATCGGCGCAGTGCCGGACGCATTCGAACCCAATTTTTGAGGCGCTTCCGCAGCACTGCCAGATCCCTTCGAGACCTGCACCGGCGCTGGGCCCACCGCGCCTACGACCTGCGAGGTCATTTGAATGGGCGCGGGCGTCGTCGCCACATGGCGGCGGGCTTTCCACTCACCTACGGCAACGAAGGCCAATGCACCTGCCCCGCCGACCAGCAGGATAGCCATCAGCACTGATCCAAATCCACTCTTGCGCGCCAGCTCCGACGGTTCGACAAATACCGTCGGCACGGAAATCAATGCCGTCGCTTCGGCCGAACGGCTGACCGCGCCGGGCGGCAGGCGCGGCAACACCGCCTGACCGTCAGCATCATGCGAAGATGGCGCCCGTGGACTCAGCGGCGCCATCACCAGGGCGGCAATCGGATCCCGCACCGGCGCCGAACTCGCCGGCCCCGAACTCGCCGACGCCGAACTCGCCGACGGCAACCCCGAATTGCTCACCGGTCGCGAATAAGTTTGAGCCGACGGCGGTGCGGTTCCGCCGCTGAGCCCAGGGTTAAGATTGGCAACCAAGTTGGCATCACTGCTCATGCCCAATATTTGCGCGACTGCAACCCCTCGACCCGCTAAGCATTTATTAAGTTCGTACTCAAACGCTTCCATCGTTTGTGGCCGATGCGCGGGATTGCGCGCCATCGCCGACATCACCACCGCGCTCACCGCATCGGGCAGATTCGGCCGCAACGTCGACGGCGAAACCGGATCTATCGTCGCTTTTTTAGTGAGAATCTCCATGAAGTTATCACCTTGATAAGGCGCAACTCCGGTGAGCATTTCAAATACGATCGCACCAAGTGCGTACACGTCACAGCGCGCGTCAGCGGGTCGCCCCGCCGCTTGTTCCGGCGCCATATATTCCGGCGTCCCCATGGCCATGCCAGGGCTCGTCAGCTTACGTTCACGCGCTTGTTCGGCTTCGGTGGTTTTAGCGATACCAAAATCGAGCACTTTAACAAAATCGGCCGTGCCTTCACGGGTGATGAGAAACACGTTTTCCGGCTTGAGATCGCGGTGAATAATTCCCACGTTGTGAGCCGCCGCTAACGCACGGCAAATCTGCGACGCGATGCGCAGCGTGCGCGCAACATCGATCGCGCCTTCACGATCAATAATCCCGCCAAGTTCAACCCCTTCAAGGTACTCCATGACGAAAAACACCTGACCGTCGGCGGTGGTGCCGGAGTCAGTAACATCCACAATGTTGGGATGACCGATTTTAGATGCGGCGCGGGCTTCGCGCCGAAAACGTTCAACCAGATCGGGCATCCGGCCATAACTCGGATGCAAAACCTTGAGCGCCACGCGCCGGCCAATTTCCACATGTTCAGCGAGATAGACTTTGCCCATGCCGCCTTCACCGATCAATTCGACCACGCGATAACGGTTGTCGACCACGGTATTGAGCAGGTTTGGTTCGGCTTCAGGATCTTCGGCGATAGCTAGCGCCGCCCCGCCACGTTCATTGCGGCGCTCGTTGACCTTGCGGCGATCCATGCGCTGCACGCCGATATCGTCGGCACGGCGCCCAACCGAACCGGGCCGCCGCACCGGCGCCTCGTCACTTTCGCCTTGCTCAGCAAACGTGGAATCAGTGTCGTCGGGAATCTGGGCTGCCGGCATCTCCGCCGAGCGCTCTACCAATTGCCGAAATTCATCGCTCGGTGGCAGCGTCAGCGCGCGTTTACGCAACCCCGTGAGCATGTCTGCACGCGCCGCGCGATCCGCGACAATGTCGTCGGCGAAAAGGTCGTGCATAAAGGTCGAAATTCGACTGATATCCGTGGTTGGAGCATTTTTGCCTAACCAGTTTTGCAGCGCTTGCCGCATTTCTTCACACGATTGGTATCGGTTCGCCCGCTCGGCCGACAGCGCGCGCAAACAAATCTCGTCCAATTCAGGCGGCACCCGCGGCGCGCGTTTGCTCGGCGGCGTAATTTCTGGATTCTTGGCGCGAGACACCAAGTCTTGCGGTTGATCTTTTCCAGGCGGAAACAATTGCCGCCCAGTGAGCAGCTCCCACAAGACAATGCCCGCCGCGTACAAATCACTGCGGCCATCAAGTTTTTCGCCGCGCGCTTGTTCCGGCGACATGTACGCAACTTTGCCGTAGATGATGCCCGGTGCAGTTTTTTCGAGTTTCAACGTCGACGAGGCCAAGCCAAAGTCGGTGAGTTTTACTTCGCCAGAAAACGACACCAGCACATTTGGTGGCGAAACATCACGATGGACCAATTCAAGATCCGACAGCGTGTGCGCGTACGACAAGCCACGGCACAATTCTTTGACCGAGTGCACTGCAACATCGATTGGAAACGCGACTTGTTTTTTGGCACAGCGATTCCAAACCGCGCGCAAATCGCGGCCTTCCACGAAATCCATCGCCAAAAACATTTCACCCGCAACCACACCGGCATCGAACACCGGGATCAAATTTCCGTGCGAAAGCTTCACCACGACTTTGGCTTCATCGCGGAACCGCGCGATGTATTCGTTGTCAGCCAAATGCGGCAGCACGGTTTTGATCACCATGAGGCGTTCAAGCCCGCGGTCGCCGTTAACAGCCAAATACAACGCCCCCATCCCGCCTTGAGCGAGTGGGCCTAGTAAGTGGTACTTACCAAATTTTCGCGGATACGCTTCGGTGCTGCTATCAGCCATTGGGTGCCCCACCCTAGCACGGTGCCATTGCTGGGGGCCAATTCATGAAAGAACCACGGATCGGCGGCTCGGCCGAAACACTTTAGGGCCCAGATGCGGCACACTTAGACGGCCCGCCGTTGCGGGTAGGGGATACACCCACATGAGCCGCGAGCTAGTTTTAGTGATTGATGACAGCCCCACCATTACCAAGGTGGTGCAACTAGTATTGACCAAAGCGGGCTACGAGGTCGCGACTGCGGTCGATGGCGAGGCCGGCCTCGAAGCAGTTCGCACGCGGACCCCGGATGTCATCCTGCTCGATTTCGTCATGCCACGCATGAATGGCTATCAGTTTTGCCGCGAACTCAACGCCGACCCCGCACTCAAGGACATCCCGGTGGTGCTCATGAGCGCCAAAGGCGACCAGGTCGGCGAACGTTTCGTCAAGGTCATGGGCATCGTCGACTACATTACCAAGCCATTTTCGCCCGAGGCCATCACGGCCGTGGTGGCGCACACGATCGCCAAATACCGGCCCGGCCAGCTCGAAGATGTGCCTGGGTTGGTCACCGGCGAAGACATGGCCACAGCCGAGAACATTGAAGATACGGCCAATCGCGCCAGCACCTTAAGCAAACTGCGCGAAAGTTTGCTCGCCGCGCTCGGCAACGGCAGCGATGCGGCGACCACCGTCGACGCAGCCCGCCGCGCGTTTTCCGACGAGGTGCTGGCCCGTGCTTTAAG
>JAGPDK010000095.1 GCA_018057605.1 Kofleriaceae bacterium
GACCGCGACCGTGCGACAAGCCCGCGCCCCCGAAATACGGGTTGCGATTGCGCCACGCACGGTCGCCGATCTTGCTGCACAACAAACCCAACCGCTCACCGCACCGCATCGGCCGGCAGTGCCGGTCCCGGGTACGACCGTTGCGCCACTCGCGAACTACGCCAGCTTGCGTACGTTGGTCGGGGTCCGCACTACGCGGACGTCATTGGAGCAAGTACTGACCTGGCGGTACCAGCTTAGCGATGTCCCGGCACCCGCGGCAGCACAGATCAGCGACGTGGTGGCCCAGGCCCGGGCTTCGGCGACGTATTGGGACGCGGCGCGGCTAGGTGCCGACACACCAGCACACTTGAACCCAGGCGACCTGCTAGTGTTTGACCACGCCATCGACGATGCGCCAGCATCACTGCTCGGCCTGGTCGCCACCACCGATGACCGTGGCGTCAGCGAATTTTTCTATGTGGCCGCAGGCGTGATTCGCCGCGGTTTTGTTGACCCAAAACGGCCGGCCCTGGCCCGCGATGCGGAACGTCGCATCGTCAATACGTTTTTGCGCCACAACCAGAATCAACCACCCGCCGGCACCCGCTTTCTTGCCGGCGAACTGTTCGCAGGCGCCGTGCGCCCGTAAAAATTCTCGATTTTCGATGAATTGCGCGATGTCCAGATGGGTGACATCGCCACGTTTTTGTGCGATTAAAAGCCTCGTTCTTCCGGGGCAGTGGTGGAATGGTAGACACATGGGACTTAAAATCCCAAGGTTAATAGCCGTGCGGGTTCGATCCCCGCCTGCCCCACAAATAACGCGGTCTGCGGCAAAACATTATTGCCATGCAGCGTCGGCGTCAGGTTCGTCGCCGTGGGAACGCGTAGGTCGCATCCAGCCGACGGCTATCGCGCGTTGCAGTTAGCCTATTCAGCCAGAAGCTCTTCTATTTATTCGATCTTGAAACGAGCGTTATGACGAAAAAGATCGCGCTGGCAACCGAGACCATAACTCGCGTCCGCTGCGACCAAAACTTGTTGAACCAAGCCAGTCCGATGCCAAGCGGCGGCAAGAATATCAGCGCGATTATCGCGACATTCTGTCGCTTGTACCATGGCTCATCCACGTTCGTGTTCCCGCTCACTATGGGCGGAGCTGATGCGGCGACCGACGGCATGACCACGACGGGGGCGGCCGGTGGTGCAATCGTTGGCGGGATCAGAATTGCTTTCGCGCCGCATTCCGGGCACGTCGTTGCTTCGGCGAAATTTGCACCACAATGTTCGCACTTACTTCGTGCCGGCCCCGCTGGCGCGGCCGATGCCATTTGGATGACGACAACTTGCGGCTGAACAGGTTGCGGTTGTTGGGCTACAAGATGTTGAATCTGAATCTTGACCGATTCGTGATCGGACATCGGATGCGAGCACTGCGGACACTTCCTTTTGAACGGCGCCGCTGCCGCTGCCGGCAGCATCGATAGCCCGCCGCTGCCCAGCGCCAACGCAACCTTACCAAGCTTACCAACGAAGCTCCGAGTACAACGCTCGCAGTCTTTGCATGCCCCCATCACGTTCTCCTTGTGTCAATTCCGAACCAAATTTTCAGGATCGGAAACCAGCGTAAAGCAGTTCGGAACGCACGTCAATCTAACCGGGGGAATAGCCCCTCATATCTCAACGAACAGCGCGGTACCAGATTGTTAAGATGTCGTCCAAGCAAGCCGTCCAGCTGTTGGCCTGCATCGCCGCGAATGTGCAACGCACGCGGCAGCGGCAAGGGTTGACGCAGCAACAGGTGACGGATCTAATCGACATCGACCTACGGCACTTTCGACGCATCGAACGGGGCACAGAGAACATTACAATTGAGACGCTCGTGAAACTTGCCTTTGCGCTTCAGGTGCCTCCAATAGCGTTGCTCCGAAAAGCTGCCCTGCGACCGCCTCAGAACGGCCGGCCTCGACGGCGACGAATTGCATCGCCACCTGGTTAATCATCGAATCACCGTCAGCACGACCTCAATAGAAACCTGGCGGTGCGATTGGCGATCGCACCTGGACGGCCGACTAACCGGAGTTTGCGGTGATCTGCTGCGGCGATAGTTCAATGCATGCGCGCGCTATGGGTGATGTGGCAGTGAGTGCAACGATTGCGGCATGCGTGAATAGCGACGTGAATCTACAAGCTGCGACGACGCCTCATGAAGTCTGGCAACGGCTCGAAGCGTATATCACCACTGCTAAACCTCTCGACATGATCAACGCAAGCACCCACCCACCTTGCATCACGTTGGAACTGCACCACTAAATCCGCAACGCTATAAATGATGGAGTTGAATCGTTGCGCGACCGCCCCGGCCTCGCGCTTGGGGCGCTTTGACGTATGCTACTGGCCATGACCTCGGCGGCGTCGTTGGCAAAGTTCGCGGCACCGGTGCAACGGTGGTTCGAACTCACGTTTGGTACGCCAACGGCAGCGCAAACCACCGCATGGCCGTTGATCAACGCGGGCGAACACACGTTGCTGGTAGCGCCGACCGGTAGTGGCAAGACCTTGGCGGCATTTTTAGTCGCCATCGATCGGCTGATGTTTGGGCCACGCCCGGCACCCAGCGCCGCGATCGTGCGAACCCGACGTAGCGCCAGCGCTGGCACCGGCACGCGGGTTCTCTATATTTCGCCAATCAAAGCGCTCGCCGTCGATGTTGAACGCAATCTGCTGATGCCCCTCGAACAAATTGCAGCGCAAGCAGCTGCGCACCAACTCCCGGCCTCGCCGGTCACGGTGGCCGTCCGCACCGGCGACACTACCGCCAAAGTGCGACGCATGATCGCACGCGGTGGCGCCGATATTCTGATCACCACGCCGGAGTCGTTGTATCTCATGCTCACTAGCAATGCGCGCTCCGCGCTGATGACCGTTGACACCGTAATTATCGACGAGATTCATGCCCTGGTGCCAACCGAACGCGGCGCGCATTTGGCGCTTTCGCTTGAACGCTTAGAGCATCTAACCGGCCGGCCGGTGCAACGTATTGGGCTGTCGGCAACCCAACGTCCGCTCGAAGAAGTTGCGCAATTTCTCGGCGGCGGCCGCACGGTACGAATTGCCAACGCCGAAGCGCAAAAAGTGCTGGACGTGCGTGTCGAAATGCCGTCCATAAAGCGGACGAACGTTGCGACGCAGCTGACCGCAGCGGTCACGCCACCGGTGGCGACAGCGGTGGCAACAGCCACCGCGCCTTCGCATTGGGATCACATCTATCCGCGCTTGCTCGAATTGATCACCAGCCACCGCAGCACGCTGATTTTTGTAAATTCTCGACGCTTGGCCGAACGCATGGCCCAAGCCATCAATGTGCTAGCCCAAGCCACGGTGATATTTGCGCACCATGGCTCGGTAGCCAAAGAAACCCGCGCCGAGATCGAAGCGCAACTCAAAGCCGGCACGTTGCGTGGGCTCATCGCAACCAATACCCTCGAGCTTGGCATCGATATGGGTGCCATCGACTTGGTCGTGCAAGTCGATGCAGCACCGTCGATCGCCAGCGGCTTACAACGCATTGGCCGGGCCGGCCATCAAGTTGGGGCCACCAGCCAGGGCATTGTCATGCCCAAATTTCGCGGTGACTTGGTGGCGTGCGCGACGTTGGTCCAAGCCATGCGCGCCGGCGAGATTGAATCAATTCGTTACTTACGCAATCCACTCGATGTCTTAGCGCAGCAACTCGTTGCCATGGTCAGCCTCGAAAACTGGCACGTCGATACACTCTTCCAAACGGTTACAGCGTGTGCATCGTTCGCAGAGTTACCGCGCGCGCACTTCGATGCAACAATCGACATGCTGTCAGGGTGCTACGCCCTCGAAGAACTCGCGGACACCCGACCGCGCATGACCTACAACCGGAGCACCGGCATTGTGCAAGCGCGCGAAGGCGCGAAACGCGTGGCCATCGCCAACGCCGGCACAATTCCCGACCGCGGCTTGTTTGCCGTGTATCTCGCCAATGCCGCGGCCGGCAAAGGACGCATCGGTGAACTCGACGAAGAAATGGTTTTTGAAAGCAAAGTCGGCGATCGCTTTACGCTGGGCGCGTCAACCTGGCGAATTGAGGCCATCACCTTCGATCGCGTGATCGTCACGCCGGCGCCCGGCGAACCGGGCCGCATGCCGTTTTGGCGAGGCGAAAACGCCATGCGCCCCATCGAGTTTGGCCAACGCATGGGTGTGACGCTCGGTCGACTAACCGAACTCACCGGCGACGCCGCACGCGCATATGCTCAAGCCGATTTGCAACTCGATGCGAGTGTCGCGGATGCATTGATCGAGTACGTCAACGAACAAGCGGCGCGTTCAGCGGTGCCCACCGACCGGCGCATCGTAGTTGAGCCATCACGCGACGAATTTGGGGACTGGCGCATCTGTGTATTGTCACCGCTGGGCGCCAAAGTGTTAGCGCCATGGGCCATTGTCGCGCAAGCCCAAGGCCGAGCCGCCTTGGGCGTTGACCTCGACGTTTTGTGGACCAACGACGGCTTTGTCGTGCGCGTACCTGCGGGCACCGCGATGCTCGATGCCGACCTCGCCGCAGGCCTGGTGCCAGCGTGGTTACTGCCAAAGCCCGACGGTGTTATTGATCAACTCACTGGCATTTTAGCCGAATCATCCATTTTTGCTGCGCGGTTTCGCGAAGCCGCATCGCGGGCGCTGTTGCTGCCGCGAAAGCTGCCAGGGCAACGCACGCCGCTTTGGCAAATTCGCAAAAAGTCGCAAGACCTGCTGCGCGGTGCGCAACGCATCGTCGATTTCCCCATCCTGGTTGAGACGTATCGCAAATGTCTCACCGACGTTTTCGACACCGCAGCCCTGCGACGTTTACTCAGCGAAATTGCCGACGGCACCATCAACGTCACGTTGCGGCCAGTCGCAACGCCATCGCCGTTTGCGAATGCATTGTTATTTGGTTACGTCGCGGCTTTTATGTATGAAGGCGATGCACCTGCAGCCGAGCGCCGAGCCCAAGCACTAGCAATTGACCCAAACCGACTGCGCGAGCTGATGGGTGAACTAGACTTACGCACGCTGCTAAGTGCCGAGGTCATCGACGCCGTGATGCGCATGGTGCAGCAACGCGACCGGGTGCCCGTCACCTTAGATGCCACCCACGACTTGCTGTTGCGGCTCGGCGATCAGTCCGCCGCCGAATTGGCCACACGGAGCCCCGCCATCGTCGGCTTAGCTGAACAGCTGGTAGCACTCGGCCGCGTCCACACGTTCGATATCGACGGTGTTCAGTTTTTTGTCCCGATCGAATATGCAATGCGCTACCACCACGCAATCGCGGCGGCGCTGCCGCGCCAACGTCTTGGAGCCATGGCGATGCCAACGACGGTCACGACCGCGGTAGCGCAACGTCGCGATGTGGTTGTTCGGTTTGCTAAGACACACGGCCCTTTTACGGAGTGCGAGGTGACGACGCGCTATGGCCTGCGTGGTGACGTGGTGAGTGCACTGCTGGCCCAGCTGGTGAGCAGCGGGGATCTGGTCAACGGGAATTTTCGTCCCGATGACGCGGCACCAGCGTGGGTCCACGTCGATGTGCTGCGGACATTGCGCCTCCGATCGCTGGCCGCCGTGCGTGCGCAAATTTCGGCAGTTGCCCCCGAGGTCTTGGTGCGTTTTACGCACGCCTGGCATGGTGTTGCACGGCGGCGCACCGGCTTGGATGCCGTGCTTGACGCCGTCGAAAAGCTACAAGGAATGCCGATTTTGGCGTCGCAACTTGAAAGCGAAATCCTACCGGCCCGCATCGACAAGTACCTACCATCCGACCTCGATACGCTGGCGGCCGCCGGTGAAATAACGTGGCACGGCCTGAGTGCCAGCGGCAATCGCGACGGCAAAATTGCGCTGTATTTGGCCGACCAGGCCAGCCGGTTCAGTGATGCGGCGCAACTGGCGAGCGCGACGGCGGAGCTTGACGCTGTGCAACTGCAAATTATCGACGTGCTGCGCAATCGCGGTGCGCTTTTTTTATCGCAGTTGCGCGAAGCGCTGCGAATTTTCCCTGGGGATATCAGCAAAGCCTTGTGGACCCTGACGTGGCGCGGGCTGGTGAGCAATGACAGTTTTGCACCGCTACGCCAATTGGCAGCGGTTGCCGCAACCACGAGGCGTGCGCGACGCACCGCACCGCACAGTTTCCGCTCGCGCCGCAGTGCGCCGCTGCAGGCGGAAGGCCGCTGGCGCCTCCTGGTGGGCGGGGCCGCGCCTACCGTAACCGAGCAAGTCAACGCGTGGGCGCGGCAATGGCTCACCCGCTACGGCGTCGTGACCAAAGAAGTCGCCATGCTTGAAAACGTGAGCGGGGGCTTCGCGACACTGTATCCCGTCTTGCGCGCCCTTGAAGACAGCGGCCAAATCCGCCGCGGCCACTTCGTTCGTGACATTGCCGCCGTGCAGTTTGCCCTACCTCATGCGCTCGACCAACTGCGCACCTTCATCACCCCGCCGCCCGAGCCAATCGTTACGACCCTGGCCGCGACCGACTGCGCCAATCCGTATGGCTGCACCTTGCCCTGGCCGACTGTCCGCATTCCGGACGGCATGCACCCGAACGCTGGACGGCGAGCCCCCGGCCGGGTGGCGAATGTCCGCGCACCGGACGGCATGCACCCGGTAGGCAGCATGCACGAACCGCACGGGATGCCCGATCCGGATCACCCCGACGGTATGCCGCGCAAAGCAGAAGGAACCGCTCGGCGTTCAGCCGGCGCGGTGATGATTACCATCGACGGTCGAGCCGCTGCTTGGGTAGCACGCGGCATGTCGAATATTTTAACCTGGGAGGCGGCTGCCACAACGCGAAACCGCGATGCCAACCTCGTCGCAAATGAAATTGGACGGCTGGCGCGGGCAAACCTCCTGCGCGGCGCACCATGTAACATTGCAACGATCAATGGCGGACCAGCGCCAAGTGACGAATTGGCCCCCTACCTACGATCAGCAGGCTTCATTGAGAGTGGCGGGCAACTTCGCGTCGCGAGGCACTAGCAATTTGCCTACAAGCACCCGCCTCCGCGATCTAACAATACGATGGGCAAACACATCTCACGAGCGAGCGGAACCATCGAAAGGGGCCGCGCAACGGCCAGCCTTCTTTTGCGTAGATGTCGTCAATTCCGTCGTAGCGCAGCCCCGGCTAACTCTTAAACCCTCAACAGCCGATCTCTGTCCATCGTTCGGTGGCCACACAAGGCTGAAAATATCGCACGCACGCAAACATGCCGGGTGGAATTTGAGCCAAATATCGTTCGAGTAGCGCTGCAGGAACTGACGCGTCGCGCGAGTCCCGACGGTTGGGGGGCCGCCGAGGCACACGCGACGAGGCGAGGACTCCGCGCGGCGCGTTTTTTTCTTCCTTGTGGTTGGTCGGATGGATGTGCAGCGACGGCACTGACCTCAACGCGGCGCCGGCCGCGTGGTACGCATTTACCATCGCGGTGCGAACACGTTTAAACTGTTCACGTAGCTTCGCTTTCGTAGCATGACAAAGCGGCGCGGGCGTTGCGTCAAACGTTTTTGGCGACCCATGTGGATCTTGAACGAGAATTGCTTCGATTCCTAACGTTGAAGTGACGCCACGAGCCCGACGCGCGAGGCGCGTAACCTCGTCGACAATTGTTTGATGCTGATCCCGCAAGGCAGCAGCTGGCAAGCCAGCAAATACCGGCAGTGGTGCGAGTTGTAGTGTAATCGCGTGACAGTGCAGCTCCTCGGCAACTTGCGTGCCGCGCTTCGTAGCGGCACGCATCGCAGGCCGAAATGTATCGCGATTAAGCCATTCGCCCTCCACTGTCATATCGCCTAGCAAACCTGCGCGCCCGGTGGCGCCGGGCCAATCAAGCGGCGTATCGACCAGGCCCTCCTTGACGCCCTGCGCAATACAATATTTCAGCCGCTCGATGGTTGCAGCATCGTCCAGACAAGGGATTGGCCGACATCGCCTCTCCCAGAACGGCCCCTTCCACTGATGCGCACGGCCACATTCGCGCGCGATATTGCCGTTGACGTACCCCATGAAGGCCGCCAACACTTGGCCAGAAGCGGCTGACAGCAGAATCTGCCAATGATTCGACAATACTGCAAAATCATAAATTTCCACGGCATAGAGGGACTGTCCACGCGCCAGTATCCCAACAATGCGTCGCCGCAATTTCGCTGACGGCCGCAACAGCATACGTCCTTGTATCGTGCGCGTTGTAATCTCATACACCATGCCAGGTAAAAACCAACGTAACTCGTGACCCATGGCGGCGCGGTATTACAATTTTGATGCCATTAGCCAACTGCGCGAAACACCACGAACAAAAAAACAATCGTGTCCGCATCGTCCGGGATGCGGACAGAACCGGACGATTATGGCCGAATTCCGGACGCATGGCACCCGCAATTCGGGCACCCGCAATTCGAACCGGACGATTATGGCCGAATTCCGGACGCATGGCACCCGCAATCCAGCACCCGAACGCCGAGCACCCGCAATCCGGCACCCGAGCGCCGGGCTCGCCACGCAGCACGCAACTATCGGTCACGCGCCCCCGCAGCTAGGGTCGTTGCATGCGCGCGCGCAAAACAATGGGTGGCAATTGCGCCGCGACCTGCGCAATGTCCATGGCGGTTGTCGCATGACCGAGGCTAAAGCGCACTGCGCTGCGCGCGGCAGCAGGATCCAAGCCGATGCCAAGTAGCACTGCCGATGGCTTGACGCTGCCAGACGTGCACGCTGCCCCCGTCGACGCCGCCACCCCTGCGACATCCAACGCCATCACGATTGACTCGCCACGCGCCCCCGCGAACCCCACATTGATGGTGCCGCCAACCCGCAGCGCATCCGCACCGTGAATCGCAACATCGGGAATCGTGCGCAGCGCCCGCTCCAAAACGTCACCCAATTCCGTCACCGCAGACCAACGCGCGACACCTGCCACCGCAGTCCTTGCGGCCGCCGCAAACCCAGCAATCGCCATCGTGTTTTCGGTGCCTGGCCGGCGGCCACGCTCCTGATGACCTGCATGCAACAATGGCAACGCTTGATCAACGCCAGGTCGCCCCGCATTAAGCCACAGCGCCCCAACCCCTTTAGGCCCACCAATTTTATGACCCGAGATCGCCAGCGAATCGACCACCGCGGCCAGCGGTGCCAAGGCCAAACGACCCGCAGCCTGCACGGCATCCACGTGAATAAACGCACCGCTCGCACGCAACTGCTGCGCCATTGCCACCACCGGCTGCATCGTCCCGAGCTCATGATTAACCACTGAAATTGCGCACACGCCGATGCCTTCAACGAACGCTTGCGCTAGCCCTTCGGCTCGCACCACCCCTCCACCATCCACAGGTAACAACCGCACACGCCAGCCGGCTTCACGCAGATAGTCAACCGCCCCAGCGACGGCGGGATGCTCGATTGCCGTCGTGGCCACCACTTTGGGGCGCCCCGCTGCAACGGCGACATGCGCTAGCCCCAAGATCCCGAGCTGGTCACTTTCGGTGCCGCCGCTGGTGAAAACCACCCCATAGCGGTCACCGCCAATGAGCGCCGCAACGTCGGTCCTGGCTCGTTCGATGACCCCACGCGCCAAGCGGCCCTCCGCATGGAGCGATGAAGGATTTCCCCATACATCTGCGACATCCAGCATCGCCTGCTGTGCAGTGGGCAATAACGGGTGGGTTGCGTTGTAATCAAGGTAGATTCGCGCCGGTTGCGTTGACATCATGGTCCCCCTATCGACATGATCACGCCATCCCAGTGGCCGACGGCACCGGCGCATTACTCGTACAATTCGGATTGGTCTCTGCCTCGCAGCTCGAAGCAGCGCGGCAGCGCGTAGCGCAGGCGGGCGGCACCATTGGTGAATCGTTAGTGGTGATGGGCGCAGTAGAAGACAGCACGTTAACCGAGTTCTACCGCACTCGCCTACTGGTGCCGCAAGTTGATGCCAACTCGTTAGCGCGAATTTCAGCCAAAACCCTCGCCATTGTGCCCGCCGACGTCGCCATCGAATTGCGGATTATTCCGGTTGCGCTCGATCGCGAAGGTAATCTCACGGTGGCGATGAGCGACCCCGCCAACGGCCGCGCCGTCGATGAGCTAGGATTTTTCACCAGCAATTATGTTGTACGCAACGTCGCGACCCAAGCGCAAATCGCCTGGTGTTTGGCCAAATACTACAATCATGTCACGGAGCTCGCGACCCGCCAGATGGTCCCGGTTGGGCCCCAACGCCACCCCGATGCGCCATCCAACACCGATATCGAAACCAAAGTGGCAGCCACCCGACGCCGGATCTTGGCGCCCGTGACGGCACCGGTCGAAGTCGTGCGCCCGTTAACCGACATACTCGACCAGCCTGCGTTACCGTCGCGGCCGCGCACGGTGTCGGGTGAAATTCGCGCCATTACCGCACCGGCCATCGCGCCTATCGTCGACGAACCAAGTGGCCCTATCATCAGCATTGACGCTGAACCCACGGCGCCGCTGGCGCTGCCGCCGATCCAAAAACGCAAAGCTCAACTGCCCGATCCGCCCGAACTAGCAGCGCGCGCCGGTGAACTCGCGATGGCCCATCGTCAAGGCCACAGCGGCGCACTCGAGGCCATGCCGGCCGTGCTGATCGATCTCAGCGCACTCGACGCCCGCGTGATAGCCGTGCAAGCCGACCGCTCCGGTGAAATTTCGGCAAGCCGTGGCACTTCGCAACCAAGCGACGACGCCTCACCTTCGTCCGTTGAAATTCATGATGGTGGAACAGGAGTCGTCGCCGCCGTCGACGATTCGGCTAGCGCGCCCATACTGTTGTCGCCGTCGATGGCGAAATCGCAGCCTGGCTTCGTCGTTTCACCGATTGACGATGATCTTAGCGAACCGATCGAACTGATCTCAAAAGTCCGCGAACGGGCCCGGGTGGCGCGGGCAACGCAACTCGGATTTGCACCAACCCCAACAGCGGTGTCGAACACCTCCGAAGCGCCGGTAGCTGCAGCTCGACCACGTAGCGACCGCGATACCGAAGTAACTTCGGCCGTCTTGTTCGACGAAAATGGGTTACCGCTTGAAGACTACGCTGCCACCCAAATCGCGCCACCATCGGCCGCCATCGTGCCGGAGCCCACAGCTCAAGCAACCACCGCATCAGCCATGCATGCCGCGTTGGGCGAACAAGCACCCGCGACGTCCCCATCGACAGCGGCTCCCGTTGCCACGGCGTCGACGCCAACACTACCCCCAGCGTTAACCCAGACCGGCGCACATCCACCGACCGAAGTTCCTACCGTTACCGCGCTCGACCCAAGCATTCCCACGTCCGTCAACCCGGCACAGGATTCCACGTTAAAATTTTCGATCAAGGTGGTGCCGCCAGCGCCGATCACCCCCAGCTACGACGCCCTCGACGATGGCTGGGGCCCACCAGGCTCAACCATTCCGCCATCATTTCGCGGTGCCTACGAGGGTCCCGCCGAGACCGTGACGACCACCCCAGCTGACAACAGCAACGTCATCCCGATCGCTGCGCAAGACTCCGTGCCCTTGCCGATCGCTGCACGCGAAACCAGTGCCCCACAATCGCTGTGGCGTGGCGCCGCAAGTGCCGACGCCGCCCGCGCCCTGGAAGCCAGCACCGCCGCAACATTTCGATTACTCACCGAGCTCGATCGGGCCGCAACCCGCGACGACGTGATCAACGCGTTGGTGGCGCACCTTGCCACGTCGCATCGCAATGCGGCGTTTTTCGTGGTGCGAGGCCTTGCAGTAGCGGTATTTGCGCAACGTCCCGGCACCGTTGCAAGTCCGGCAAGTACGGCCTCGCTCAGCGAGCCTTCGGCACTGCAAGACGCGTACAGCACGCGCATGCCCTATCGCGGCGCCATCGCCGACCCCCTCACGGCCGCGTTCATCACCAAAATTTTTGCACGCCGGCCCGCCGAGTTATTGCTGTTGCCAATTGTAATTCGTGAACGCACCATCGGTATTTGGTGCGGGAGCGAGCGCGATGGCGCGGCCTTCGATGAGCAATTAGCGTTGGTGGCGCGCGCTGCAGGCACCGCCCTCGAACGCATCGTTCGCAACAAAGCCAAATAGCTCGCGCGCTGCCAGCCCATGGGCCAAACCAAGTAAGCTCAACCGGCGGCCCGCAAACCCTTCGACCTCTGCTACAACTGAGCCGTGGAGTTGTATTCCCTGCTGGTGTGCCCGCGCTGCCGTGGCACAAAGTTCGAAACCGACAATGCCGCGTGTGCCGATTGCGGCCTCGACCTACATCGCCGGCGCGGTGGCTTCCTCGATTTGATCGATGTCGCAACCATCGGCGAACCGACTGCCGCAACCACCGAACAACGCTTCATGGAGAGCGATGTGGTGGCCCATGCCTACGATCGCATTTGGCGTCCGATATTCGTGCGCATGCTCGCCGGCAAAGGTGCCGGCGCGTCGGTCGGCGGTATTGCCGGCGAAATGTTTATTCATAAACATAGCCTTGGCCTTGATGATCGCGAAGGGCCATGGCTCGACTTATCCTGTGGGCCGGGCGCATTTACCCGCGCGCTAGGAGCCGCAGCGCCAGGCGCCATGGTGGTTGGCCTCGACATCTCGCGCGCCATGCTCGAAGTCGCAGCCAAACGTTGCGCGGCCTATCCCAATGTTGCCTTGGTCCGTGCCGACGCTCACTCGCTGCCATTTCGTGACCAAAGTTTTGGTGGCGTAAACAATGCTGGCGCCCTGCATACCTACGACGACCCCGAGCAAGTATTTCGTGAAATCCTGCGCATTTTACGGCCCGGCGGCATCTTCGTGGGCTCAACGTTCGCAGAAGCACCGACGCTGTTCGGTCGGCTGGCCGCCCGCGCCGCCGGCATTCGACGATTTTCGCCATCCGAGTTACGGTCATGGCTCCAGCGGATTGGGTTTTGTGATTATGAAGATGTCAGAATGGGCGGAGCCCTGGTGTTTCGCACCCGGCGCCCATAAGCTGAGTTACAGTGCCGCATGTTTCGAGTGATTGACCGGCGCGCCGATGGCAGCTTGCACATTGCCACCAACGATGCCGCCGCCGCGGCACTCATTGCGATGCCGCCCGAAGGCACGACCCGCTGGATTGATCTGCAACAACCCGATGCCACCGCCCTCGATCAATTGCGTCGGGCTTTTGCGTTTCATCCGATTGCAATCGCCGACTGTGCCGCGTTTGGTCGACAATCCCGCGTCGATGATTACCAAGATTATCTGTTCATCGTGAGTCATGCGTTTACCCAATCCCCCAGCGATCCGCTGCTGATTCAAGTCAACGAAATCCACGCCTTCATTTCCGAATCGTTCTTGGTCACCGTGCATGACAATCCCATTCCGGCCCATGAGCTAGTCTGGCTCAACGCGACCACCGACACCGCAATTTTGGCCAAAGGCCCCAGTTGGCCATGGCTGTTATCGGTGCAAACCATGGTGAATGCCAGTGAACCGCTGGTGCTTGAGCTCGCCGAAGAACTCGACAACATGGAACGCGCCGTCATCGAAGAAGGCGGCGTGATTGATCTCGCCGAAAA
>JAGPDK010000541.1 GCA_018057605.1 Kofleriaceae bacterium
GGTCATCGCAGCGAGTGCCAACGCAACACCCATACGGATCCACGGGCGCATGCGCTGCGGCGACGCTGCGCTGCCTTCGACATATGCGTCGATGGCAATCGCAAACAACATGGTGAATAACTGGGTTTCCAAACCACCCGAGGTCCAGCATGCAAAACCGGCTGACGCGCCCAATAGAATTGCCGGCACACCAGCCCAGGCTGTGGCCCGGCCCAGCAGCCGCTCGGTTAAGCGAAATGCCACCCACAATGTAGCCAAAGCACACAACGCGCCCAGCACCCGCGACGACCATTCCGGGTTGATGCCGACCAGCATCAGCACCCCCAACAGAAACGTCCACAAAAAATTGGTGTAACCCTCGACCCGGTCACCGAGGTTAAATGTCAGTTGGCCGTGCTCGGCAAAATTGCGTGAGAACACAAACGAGATGTAGGCGTCGTCGGTGACAAAATTATATTGCAGCGAATGCCATACCAAGAGCACCGCGCCAAGGACCAGCGGCGCAAAGCGCGCAGCACGGCGTAACAGCAGGCCTGACATCGGCGCAACGGTAGACGCTTGAGCGCCTAAAACCAAGGGCCAGGTGAACTTTGAGCATGGCGCAGACTGCGCTACCATGCGTCGGCATGGCCACGGATTTTGCTGTAACGACGCCCGCCGTGGGCCTTTCTGCGGCGTCGTTGCGGCGCGCCATCGTGATCTTCTGCGGCGCGGGGTATCTGGCTGGGCTGGCAATCGGCGCCATTGATGCGCTTTGGTCTTGGCGCGCCAGTGCGCAATTTGTGGCGACGTGGCCCGCTAAATTTCGCTGGCTGCTGTACTCGGCCAGCGTCGATGCCTTGGCTGGTGCGGTGGCCGGCCTTGTCGTCGGTGCCGGCTGGTTGCTCATGGCTCGTGGCACCCGGTTGGGTGATTTGCTGAGCTTTGCCAGGGCCCACCATAACCAAACCCGCGCGACCGCGCCAGCCCGCACCCAAGCCGGCAATGCCATGGTGCTCGCTGGGCTGCCGTTGCTTGGCCTGGCCGGTTACCAAACCTATCAACTTTTGCTGCTCAATCTGGCGCAGCGTAAAAACTTCGCGTTGGTTGTGGTGGCTTCCATGCTCGGCGCGGTCGTCGCGCTGGTAGTCACCGTGTTTGCCACCTTCATCGCTGCGCGGCCCATCGAAGCGGTGCTGGCCAAATTGGTCACACGGGTACCAGCGACCAAGCCGCTGACCTCGGTGTGGGCCCCGCTGACGCTTGGTGGCGGCCTGCTCAGCCTCGGGCTGACATTCGCCGCATTCAAGGCGTGGCCAACCCTGCGGTTGTTGCCGTTACGAGCACCGGTGGTGATAGCAATCTGGTGCGTATTGCTGCTCGGCACCATACCGCCGGCGACGCGGCTCATTGCATGGTTCGCACCGCAGCGTCGCTGGCGCCGCATCACAACGATGTTCGGCGCACCACTCGTTGCTTTGCTGATTGTTATCGTCGCGGGTGATCGGGCCGACACCATGAAAGCCGCCGGTAGCTACACTGGCTTAGGTGGCCCCCTGGCCCGGGTATTGCGCCGAGTAATTGTCGACCGTGACCACGATGGTTTTTCGCGCTTCTTTGCCGGTGGCGATTGTGACGACGGCAATGCGTCGATTCATCCGGGTGCAGCGGAGATTCCCGACGACGGCATCGATCAAAATTGCATTGGTGGCGACACCAGTTTGACCCAAGCACCGCACCAACTCGATTTTGCGCCGCTGCCCGCGGGCGTGCCTGCCGACGCCAATGTCGTGTTGATCACCATCGACACCACCCGCGCTGACCATCTCAAAAGTTATGGCTACCCGCGCGATACCATGCCCAACGTTGATCAACTCGCCGCGCAAGGTGTGCGCTTTGCCAACGGTTGGGCGCATGCGCCGTCGACGCGCTACTCCATGCCAGCAATTTTGACCGGCCGTTTGCCCCTGGATGTTTTTTACGACACGACGATCGATGGTTGGCCCGGCCTGCTGCCACGGGCAACCACCATCGCCGAAGTGCTCAAGCCGCTTGGCTTTGTCACCGGTGCCATCACCAACTATTGGTACTTCGATCAAAACCGCCGCATGAACCAAGGCTTCGATGAATACGACAACCAAAATGCCCGCTTGCATTCGGGCGTTGGTAACGCTGGCCCAGCCCACACCCGCGGTTCGTCGTCGAAAGAGCAAACCGACAAAGCGATCGATTTTGTCACGCGCCACGCCAGCCAACGGTTTTTTCTTTGGGTGCATTACTACGATCCACATTTTGAATACGAAGCCCACGCCGAGGTACCAGCGTTTGGCACCAAGCCCACCGATTTGTACGATGGCGAACTGCGCTACACCGACAACCACATTGGTCGGCTGGTCGAAAAACTGCGGGCCACCGGGCTGTACGACAAGACTATTTTCATGATCACCGGCGACCACGGTGAAGGCTTCGGCGAAAACGGCATCACCATGCACGGCTACCACCTGTACCAAGCGCAAACCAAAGTACCGATGATTTTGCGCATTCCTGGCGTCGCGCCACGAGTCGCAACCACGCCAATGGGGCATATTGATATCATTCCAACCTTAGCCAACCTGGCCGGCGCCACCGCTGACACCCTCCACGACGCCATGGGCCGCTCCATGGTGAACGCGTTGACCGTCGACGCCGCCAATCCACCGCCAGTGTTCCAACAGCTATCGTACGAAGGCAACCACGAAATGCGCGCGGCCGCGAGCACCACCTGCCACGTCATTTACAACGTCAGTCCCGACACCAGTTGGGAAGCGTATCGCGTCAGCGGGCCGGGGCAAAAATCCGATGGCGCGGATGGCAACGACATCTCCGACACGACGACCTGCCGCGACACCCGCGCATCTCTCGAACGTTGGTACGACAGCACCACCATTCCGCGTGGCGCTGCCGATGCACTGCTGACCACCGCTCCGCTGATTGCCACCCCGCGCAACGTGCGCTTCGGCGACGCCATCACGCTGCTGGCCGTCGACGTCGACAAAACCGCAAGCCGCGGCGCGCAATTGCAAGTTACCTGGACCTTTAGCGCAACCGCCACGCCACCGCCCGGCTGGAAAATCTTTGTCCATGTTGAAGGCCCTGGCCGCTTCACCGGCGATCATGCACCAACCCGCCCGTTTGATTGGTGGCGCGCCGGGCAATACATTCGCTACACCACAACGCTGTCGATTCCGCAAACCGCAACGCCCGGCAGCTACACCATGTGGGTTGGACTCTGGAAAGGCCGACAACGCATGCCTGCAAGCGCAGCATCGCCCGAACTAAAAATCGTCGACAACCGCGCCGCGTTGGCCATCATCGAGGTGCAATGACGCAGCCAACCTCCCACGCCGAAAATGCAACGGATTTTCAAGCGGCGCCACCACACGTACGCTGGCTGCATTACGGCGCCTGGGCCGTCGGGGCCAGCATGGCGATCTACTTGATTGGGCTACTGATCAGCACCATCGGCGGGCGCTTCAGCTATCCCTACGATTTGGAATGGATGGAAGGCGGCATGCTGCATCACGCGCAGCGCATCGGCCAAGGCGCTGGCATCTACACGCCACCGTCGGTGGAATTCATTCCGTATCTCTACACTCCGTTGTATCCAGCGGTTTTGGCAAGCACCGGCAAGCTGTTTGGCTTGACCTATCAACTCGGCCGTTTTATTTCGGTGTTGTCGCTGCTCGGCATTGCTGGCGTAACTTGGGCCTCGTTGCGGCAGGTCGCGTCGTCGTCAAATAATTCGCCGGTCACCGCACTGTTCGCCATGTGCATTGCCATGGGCGTTTTTGCGTCGGGCTACCCATTGATGGAGGGCTGGTACGACTTAGTACGCGCCGACACGTTGTTCTTGTTGATGATCACCGT
>JAGPDK010000542.1 GCA_018057605.1 Kofleriaceae bacterium
GCGTGAAGGGGTCGGCGTTCATGGCATTGTAATGCAGTAAGGTTTCATCGACGCTGCGCCGGCGCATCGTCGATGAAACCTTACTGCATTACAATGCCATGAACGCCGACCCCTTCACGCTGATTATGGCCCAACGCGAGCTTACCGACGGCAATCGGCAGTTGCTTGCAGCCCAGTTGCGTTTTGCCCAAGCGTTGGTGCGCGTTGCAGCCTTGCGCCACGGCTTGTTGCGCCGCGAATTACTCACGGTGCCAGGCGGCGCCAACGATGGCCCTCGCAGTGCCACGTCCACCACCGGGGTGCATCACTAATTTATGACTCCACCAAAACCAGTTTCGCGTCGCAGTTTACTTTCCAGTGGCTTAGTCGCAGGTGCGGCAGCGGTTGGCGCGCGAATCTCACGCAGCGCCGCAGCACCTACACCTGCCGGGACCGCACCGACGACAACTGCGCCTGCCACGGTGCCAGCGCAACCATCGCAAATCATCGTGCCCAATGGCGCCGTGATGCCTTACACCACGCGCGCTGGCGTCAAAGTTTTCCATTTGGTGGCTGAGCCGATCAATCACGAACTTACCACCGGCTTGCACATCAAAGCCTGGGGCTACAATGGCCGCACGCCTGGGCCCGTGATTGAAGTCACCCAAGGTGATCGTTGCCGTTTCTACGTCACCAATAAATTACCCGAGCCAACATCGCTGCATTGGCACGGCATCATCTTGCCCAACGGCATGGATGGCGTTGCGGGTCTCACCCAGAAATCCATCGGCCCAGGTCAGACCTTCAAATACGAATTCACGTTCCGCCACGCTGGCACGTTCATGTATCACCCACATTCCGACGAGATGACCCAAATCGCGTTGGGCATGACCGGCATGATCGTGGTGCACCCGCGCCGGCCAGTTACCTCCCCAGGAAACGCTGGACGGCGAATTCGCGATTACGCGCTAATGCTGCACGAGTGGAAAATTCCGATTGGCACCGACCGGCCGGATCCGCTCGCCATGAACGACTTCAACGTGCTGACGTTCAACTCCAAAGCCTACCCTGCAACCATGCCGCTGATCGCCCAAGTTGGCGATCTGGTACGCATGCGTTTTGGCAACTTAGGACCGATGGATCATCACCCAATTCACATGCACGGCCATGTGTTTGCAATCACCGAAACCGACGGTGGCACCGTGCCATTATCGGCACGCGTGCCCGAGACCACCGTGCTAGTGCCAACTGGGTCGGTGCGCGTCGTCGAGTTCGTCGCAGCCGAACCTGGCGACTGGCCGATGCATTGCCACATGACCCATCACGCCATGAACCAAATGGGTCACGACATGGCCAATTTGATCGCCGCCGACGTGCGCGGCCTCGACGCCAAATTGAATCGCGTCGTGCCTGGCACGATGGTGATGGGTCAAAGTGGGATGGGCGGCATGCAAGAAATGAACATGGCGCAACCACGCAATTCGGTTTCCATGGCGGGCGGCCAAGGGCCGTTTGGCCCCATCGAAATGGGCGGCATGTTCACCATGATCAAAGTCCGCGAGCGCATCAAAGATGACGCGGCCGCAACCGCGAGCTGGCATCAAGCGCCCGCAGGCACCCGTGCCATCGAAGCGACCACCGCCGAACTCGCCGCCGACGGTATTAAGATCTAGCGGCTCGTAACTAGCGCGTGACCGGAATGAGCTGAACCGGCCGGCGCATTCGGCGTGGCAGAGTGCCTACTCGAAGCCCTGGTAGAGTTCGACCTGCAATTGCTTTCCGAACATGCTGCAGCCTTCATCGCGCGGTCCCCGGCGCGCGGGCTCAAGCTGGCTGCGCGTCCGCTCCAACTCCATGCACCGCAAGATCTGCTGGGCCCCGAGCTTGCGGCAGGCCGGAACAAATTTGCCGCGAACATGCGAAATCTCTCGCTTCGCTGCGGCGCTTCGGTCTGGACCAGGACCGGCCAGCGACGAGCCTGGCGTCGGGCCGTCGCTCAACGTGGCCGCAAGCTTCGCTTCGAACTCGGTCATGAACGATCCGCGGAGGTTCGTACACTCGTCATCCGTGGCGTTCCCGCATGCACTAGTAGCGATGAAGACGGCGAGCGCGAGCGTGCGATGGAACATAATCAAGCGACCGTACACGCCCATCGAGAGGACGCGCAACACAACAGAACACTATCGGGTGAAGCGAAATTGCCAGAGCCGCAAATGAAGCAAGCGATCTCTCGAAGCAGGGCTTGGCTTTGATGCGAATCGTCGAGCCGCAACGACATCACAACCCAAGCGAGTGCGCTCGCAGAAAGCCGAGCATGTCCGGCTCGTTATCAACGCCGTTACCACTGGCGTAGAGGCCGTCGGGCCAGCGCAGGTGATTCACGATGCAACGCTGCTTTGCCTGCGCATTGCAGGTGGTGATCGGTGAGCATTGGCCGACCGGAAGGTCGAGCTGATTGCCACGCTCGATACCCCCCAATGAGCCGGCTGCTAAGGTTCGGAAGTGCGGCGGCAGCTCGCGCGAGCCACGTCGTGGTCACGTAACCAGGCTCCGGTTGCACGCATGCCGCGTCCGAACTACCGCAGGCAACGGCGCCGTCACACGACCGGTAGGTGATTTGAAACGGCACGGCTGACGCTGGATAGTTGATGAGCTGGCACGAGCCATCGGCGATGTTTTTCGGGCGCTGTGCGAACGGATCGTACAGCACGTCGGCAAAGGGGTCCGCCGTCGCGAACACCGCCGTCGCGGCGACGCGCGAACCACCCGGCGTCGCTGTGGTGTGGCAGGCGATCGCATAGAGCTGCCCGAAGAACCCGCCGTTCGACCAGCCCATGACGTAGATCCGCGCCGAATCTACATGCCCCTCAGCGACGAGGCGATCGATCAGCGCATCGACGTTAGCAACATCTGGGTTCATCGACGGGGATCGCAGGTCGCGATAGTAAAAATCGTGGTGACGACCGTCGCGTGGATCGAGCGTCGGGAAATGGAGGTTGCGGCCCGGCGGCACCACCAGCGTGAAGCCGGGCCTCGCGGAATCCCCGCTCAGGTCGAACGTGGCAAACTTGGCGAGGAGCTGCGTCTCCTTTTCGGCATTGTCGGCACCTTCCCCCCTGGATGGAGCCAAACAACGAGCGGTCGCAACGAACTGGCGCTGGCGGACGGAGCACGCGCGACACATGCGTAGCGCGTGATGCCTCCAAGCTCGTAGGTGAGGCGTTCGTCCCAACGGCTATCGCTACACGCGGGTATCTCGGAAGCTGTGGTAATCGGAACCTGCGGGAGCTCGGCAGCGATCCGGACGCAGGGCAGCGCCGTGCTGCAAACGGGTAGCGGAGCGCACAAGCCGATGGTGCCGTTGCACAGCGATGCGGCTGCAGCCACAACCCGCCCATCCAGGACGGGCGCATCGTCGACGGTGGCCACCTTTCCACCACCGCAGGCAAAATGGCCCGCGGTCAACATGCTGATACTGCCCTAGCACGCAGCCACGGAAAACCAACGGCTGCGCCAATACGCAATTCGCTTCATTCCAGCAACGTAGATCATTCACGCGCCAAAAACGAACAATCGAAGCACGAACGCAAAAGCGTTTTTGACGCGACGCATCCGTCCATTTCACGCCGAACTAGCTAGAGGCAACCACGCGCGCGAAGTCCAACCCCGACACCACGCCGATAAAATCGCGATGCCGGCTCACCACAATGCGGCGCACGCCCATGCGTGCACATTGCGCGGCAGCCCGATGCAACGCGGTTTCAGCCGGTAAACACACCAACGACGGATCGAGCACCGTACCGATCGTGACCGTCATCGGCAGATCCCGCGCTGCAATGGCCTCTTCCTGCGTGAAAACCCCCACTGGCCAATCATTCTCGGTCACCACCAAGC
>JAGPDK010000096.1 GCA_018057605.1 Kofleriaceae bacterium
GTCTTGTACCGGTCGAACCTCCTGCGCATATGCCGCCTGCTTTTCTGCATAGAATGCAGCACTAACATAACCATTGTCGCGGAGTCGCCGCACAACAACTAAACGGCTCACGCGAAACCGTCGCGCAAGATCGCTAATCTGTTGGTCGGAAAAACGTACACCTTTGGTCATTCGATGGGCCTGCACCGCTGGCGTGTTCGCCAATGCTGCAGTAGGCACCAAAACACGACCAGCAACAGCATTGCAGAATATTTCGACCGCATCGGCGTGCGAATGCTCTTGCAAATCACACGTCGCCGATGTGCCGAGCGCTAGATGCACCACTTCATGCAACAGCGAAAACATTCGTGCGGTGGGAGCATCGCTACTATTTACAGCGACGGTCGGCACATTATTGGCATGAATGGCAAACGCTCGCGCTTCAGCGACATCGACGCGGCTAAACTGCACTGCCAAAACGCCATTTACTTCAAGCGCTTCTCGCCAACGAGCTAGCGCTGCGTATTCGTCACGAAAACGCGTTTGTTCTTGCTCGGTAACACCAAGGGCGCCACGCAAACGTGCTGCGGCTTCGTCAACATTGTCCCCGAGGCTCAACCGAACCAAAAATGGCGGGAAGCCTTGTTCCGAAAGTGCAAATGCTTCCACTGCCACGTCACGCATCTCGTTAACCCAACGCAACGCAGCAACGAGCGCAGGCGAGTTAGGCTGGTTCCGCTCGCGTCGACGAAAATCCTTCATTGCATCAAAATCGTCGGGAGGCGTTGGTAGGTAAAAGACCAATACGGCCTTTTGTACAACGTGGCAAGTTTGCGGACCTGGGCCAGCGACGGGGCAGCAGTGCCATTTTCCCACGCCAACAAATCGGTAACGCTGATACCAGCTTTTTCTGCCACCACCTCCGCATCAAGGCGCGCACTGTGCCGTGCCCAAGCCACAACGGCCGGAGTTACACGCGCGGCAATGCGACCACTAGACATGGGTAGAGCCTACCATGCGGCAGCGACAAACAAGAGGCGACAATCAACATCGCCTATCTACACCCAAAAGTTCGGGCTACCGGCGAAACCAAACACGGCTTATGCCTGCGAAGGTATTTACAAAAATTTCACGCTGCGCCAGTGGTACTGGTGTTCGGTACGGCGCTGCGCGATCTTTTATGTAGGCGCGGCTCGAAGCATTTTCACGCATAGTCTTCACCACGTTGGCTAAATTCGAAGGCAGCTTCAAGTCCCTTGGTCGTCGTGTCATTGCGAAAGTAATTTCGAGCTTCGGCCCACTACGCGACAACAACACATACCGTGAATCATTGCGGGCAGTTTTTATGGCTCCGCCGCTGGTGGATGCAAGTTTTGCCGCAGACCGGAATCTATTTGCAGTATGCTAACGCCATGGCTGCAGCAAAGATTTTTGAAGATGCATTGAGTCTTTCTGCGGATGATCGCCTGAAACTTGCTGCGGAGTTGCTGGCCAGCGTCGATGAACAGGGTTCGCCACAGTGGGAAGCCGCGTGGACCGTTGAGTTGCAGCGCCGACTCGAAAATTCCGCCGTTGCAGGTAGCCCTTGGTCTGAGGTTCGGTCCCGCATTGATGCGCGCTTGCAGAAAAAATGAAGCGCACATTGCTTGTTACACCAGCGGCAGAAGCAGAAATCGCCGCTGCCGCCGCTTGGTATTATGATATTTTCGCCACACTCGCGACACGATTCCTCGATGAGGTTTCCGTGGTGCTTGAGTCGATCACCAGCACGCCAACGCGCTATCCGTTGTGGCCGGGCTTACCCCTGATTCGCAAAGCGCGGTTAAACATGTTTCCGTATTATGCGGTGTTCACAACCGATGATCGGATGATCAACGTACTCGCAATGGCGCATAGCAAACGGCACCCACACTATTGGCAGCGCCGAATCGACCCTACATAGCACGAGCGTCGCCACCTAACACCACGGCCCTCAACGTTACCGATATCGCAAACGTACAGGTCGAGTCGCTACTGCACGCTTGGCTCGCTGCGTTTCATCGTGGAAGTAGAGACGGAAAGCTATGGGCTAAGCGCTAGGCTTACCCTGCGCAGTTCAGCGCAGCTCAGCCCAGCGGTGAGGCGTGCTTTGCTGCCAAATTTGCCAAGGCTTGGCCAGTGACACGCTCGACGGTCCACTCGCTTTGCGACTCGGAGCCCAGGGCGCGATAGAACTTGAGCGCTGGGGCGTTCCAATCGAGCACAGACCATTCAAAGCGGCCGCAGCCACGATCGACAGCGATGCGGGCCAAGGCGGCCATGAGCGCGGAGCCAATGCCGAGACTGCGTGCGGCGGGATCAACGAAGAGGTCTTCGAGATACAGGCCAGGTTGGGCGAGGAAGGTCGAAAACGAATGGAAGAACAATGCGAAGCCGACGGTGGTGGCATGTTCAACCGTGGCGGCACCAGGGCTAGCGGCGGCGCCATGGCCAGCGCCGTTCACTGCGTCAGGGCCAGTGTCACTCACTGCGGCGGGGCCAACACGTACTACCACGCGCTCGGCAATCAGCACTTCGGCCGCTGGGCGTGGGCCAAACAATTGCGCCAGCAAGCTGGCTTCGGTGGCGACCACACAGTGTCGCAATTTTTCGTAATCGGCCAACGCACAGATAAAGCCATAAATGGCAGGTACATCGGCTGGAGCGGCAAAGCGAATGCGGGTGATTGCAGCGCTTGCGACCGAGGAAGATTCCGAATTTGGTGAACTCAACGCCGCCATCGTAGTGACTCCAACATCTCGACAAAATCGGGTGGCAATTCCGAGATGAAGCGCAAAGGCTCGCCGGTAATCGGATGCGCAAAACCGAGGGTATGGGCATGCAGCAACAACCGCGGGCTCTTAATCACTGGCAATTCTCGGGCAAAATGATCGCGGTCGTAAACCTCTTCACCGACCAGCGGATGGCCAGCTTCACTGAGATGAATGCGAATCTGGTGGGTCTTGCCAGTTTCGAGCCGCACCGAGCACAGCGTTGCACCGCGCAAACTTTCGACGACACTGACATGCGTCACCGCGCGTTTGCCTTGATTAGCATGGCGGGTTGATCCACGAATGCCATCGCCACGATCAGCAACCAGCATCGACTCGATGCGCTGCGCCGGCATAGCACCATGGGCGATGCAGAGATATTCGCGCTCGCAGGTATGGGCCCGCAATTGCGCACCCAAACCAATTTCCGCGCGTTTCGATTTTGCAAACATCAACAAGCCCGAGGTCGCACGGTCGATGCGATGCACCACGTGCAACGCAACATCGGTGGCCGCTGCACCACGGCGCCGCCACGCGCCACGAATCAAATCCATCGCAGTGCCGGTTTCGCGGGCGTCATACGGCACGCTAGAAACGCCGCTAGGTTTGTCGATGACCACCACATGTTGGTCATCGTAGACCAGTACGCCTTCTTTGCTCGGATCGATCGGCCGTGGTGCATTGCGGCGCAGCTCCACCACCTGCCCAACCGCTAAGCGAAAATCCACTGCAACTACCGGAGTACCGTCGACAAATGCTTTGCCGGTTTCAATCAAACGCTTGGCCACCGAGTTGGGCTCGTTGAGTTTACTTTTCAAAAACGCAGTTAAGGTTTGGCCGGCTTGCTCGGTGGTCCATTTGGTACTTGCAGGATTCATGATGATTCTTTTGGTTGGTGCCGGCGCTGGAGCTCGTCGGTAACAGAATCTTGGCATCCGCGCCAGGCCCCGGCCTGTGGTATCCACAGCTACATGGACCGCACGCTTTTTTCGTCTGACCACGATACGTTTCGTTCAAGCTTTCGACAATTTGTCGACCGCGAAGTCCGGCCGCACCAAGCAGCGTGGCGCGAAGCCGGCCAAGTATCGCGCGAGCTGTGGCGCAAAGCCGGCGCCCAAGGGTTTCTTACGCCGTGGCTCGAAGAAAAATGGGGCGGCCCCGGCGGTGATTTTCTGCATTCGATCATTGTGATCGAAGAACTCGCCAATGCCTACGAAAGCGGTTTTGCGGCATCGCTGCACTCCGATATTGTGGTGCCGTACATTCATAGTTATGGCACCGACGAGCAGCGCGGCCGGTGGCTACCCAAGTTGGCTTCGGGCGAGTTTATCTCGGCGATTGCCATGACCGAACCCGGCACTGGCTCTGACCTGGCCGCGCTGGCAACCACTGCGGTCAAAGACGGTACCGACTACATCATCAACGGCGCCAAAACCTTTATCTCCAACGGGCAACTTTGCGATATTTGCATCGTCGCGGCCAAAACCGACCCAGATCCAGCCAACGCCCACCGTGGCATTTCGCTGTTTGTCGTCGAGGCCGGCACGCCAGGCTTTAGCAAAGGCAAAAAGCTCGAAAAAATGGGCATGGCATCGCAGGACACCTCAGAGTTGTTCTTCGAAAGCTGCCGCATTCCGGCCGGCAATCGCATAGGCCCTGAAGGCGCCGGCTTCATGATGCTGATGCAAAAACTGGCGCAGGAGCGGCTGGTGGTTGCCGCAGGTGCGTTGGCGTGTGCCGAGCAAGTGCTCAAAGACACCATCGTCTACACCAAAGAGCGCAAAGCGTTTGGCAAACCGATCAGCAAGTTTCAAAACACCCAGTTTAAGCTGGTTGATTGCCAAGCCAGCGTCGAAGTTGGCCGGGCCTACGTTGATCAAGTTATTGCCAATCACCAGTTGGGCAAACATTTGGTCAAAGAAAGTTCGATCGCGAAATTCTGGATCACCGACATGGCGCAACAAGTTGTCGACGACTGCCTGCAATTTTTTGGCGGCTACGGCTACATGCTGGAGTACCCAGTTGCGCGGGCGTTTATGGACGCGCGCGTGCAACGCATCTACGCTGGCACCAACGAGATCATGAAAGTCATTGTGGCCAAGCAGATGGGCCTGTAATTTTTGTAATATGTGAGACCGCCGCACAATCGTAGGTGGCACGGTTGTCGCTGCTAGCACTCGGAGCTACGGTGCCGGGCAATGAAACTCGACGCACGACTGCGCTTGTTCGTGACCCTGGTGGCAGTATTTGTTACCTGCCTCGTGGTCGGCGACATGACCGGTGGAAAATTGTCATCGGTTCATTTGTTTGGCCGTGAGTGGTTGTTCTCGGTGGGGTTGTTGGCGTTTCCAGTCACGTTCATTCTGACTGATATTCTCAACGAGTTTTACGGCCAAAAAGTTACCCGTCAGGTCACCTACCTTGCGTTCGCCATGGTTGGCCTGACGTTCGCCACCATCTATGCGTCGGGCGCGATGCCTTGGTCGTCATTGGCCTTGAGCCCAGATTGGCAAGGCGTCAAACCGCACGACTTTGACGTGGTGTTTACCCAGGCTACGCGCATCCAACTAGCGTCCATGGTGGCGTTTCTCATCGGTAACCTCGTCGATATTTGGGCGTTTCACGCGATCAAGAAACTCACCGGAGAACGCATGCTGTGGTTACGCGCCACCGGGTCAACCGTGATATCGCAGCTCATTGACACCATTGTGATCAGCGCCTTGGTGTGGGGCGACAAGATTACGATTTCACGCTACGTCAGCGTAGTGATCACCTCGTATGTGATCAAAGTTTTTGCGGCCATTGGCGTGACGCCAGTGATTTATGGCCTGCACGGCTTGTTGGCGCGACGCTTTGGCATCGAGCCGGTGCACGCCACCGATGCTGACGATGTGGCCACGATTGCGACCGCGCAAGTTGTCAGCGACAAAGCCGACGCTGCGGCCAAGCCCGGCAAGCCCGGCAAACCGTAACAGCCAACTACTTGGTACCGACCGGTACCATTTTGGCCAGCAGGTAACGCTTGTTGTCCAAGAACCGTTTTGCAGCGGCTTTCACGTTGTCGTTGGTAACGCGATCGAGCAGCGGTTGCACGCTAAGGATCAGCGCGGGGTCATCGCCGTAGAAGAAGCTCTGAGCCAAGGCGCCTTGCCAGCCGCCGTTTTCTTGCAGTTGGTCTTCATGGCCGCGCGTGAACGTTGTTTTGACTTTGTTCAAAATCTCATCGGAAACACCGTCTTTTTGCAACGCCGCTATGGTTTCGAATGTGGCTTTGAGCAGCGGCTCAACTTTGTCAGGCGCGCAACCAAACTCGATCCAGAATTGGCGACCTTCATACGAACCGCGAGATAATGCGCCGTGCGCACCTACACCATAGACGCCGCCCATGTCTTCGCGCAGCACTTCGCGCAAGCGAATCCCCAGCACTTCACTGAGCACTTGCATGTCGTATTTATCGACCCGACTCCATTTTTGCTCATCAACAAAACGTAACCGTACGGCGGCTTTGGGTTCGGTGCCGAGCTTCCAGGTTTTGTTAACCACACCCGGCGCATAGCGCACGTTGCGGTCGGTTTCTTTTTCGGTGTGTTGGCCTGGGCCAGCACTTGGCAAACTAGCAATATATTTCTCAACCAACGGCTTCACACTGGCAGGCGTTACATTGCCGACGATGACAAACGTGAAGTCCGCAGCATTGGCAAAACGCTTGGCATAAAATGCCATGGCTTTTGCGTAGTTTGACTTTTCAAGATCAGCGGCGACAACCGCACGTATGCGTACGTTGTTGCGGAACCACTGATTGGTCGATTCGCGGCGAAACACCGTGTTGGGGTCACGCAACTGATCGGCCAAGCCAGATTTTGTATTGGCTTTCCAAATCGCATATTCCGAGGCATCCGAGCGCAAGGCCGACATATTGAGATGGATTAACTGCATGGCAGTTTCGAGGTCTTGCACCGACGAGCCAGCATCCACCACCGATTGGGTTTCGCTGAGGAACGTATCTACATTGAGTTGTTTGCCTGCCAGGATTTTGCCAAGGGTGATCGAGTCGTAGTTGCCCAGGCCGCCCAAGCCCACCACTTGGTTCGCAAACCGAATTGCCGGATATTCCTTGTCGGTTGCCATCGACATACCGCCCGGCGCAAAACCGGCAATCTGCACGCTGTCTTTTTCAAACTTGGTCGGCTTGATAATGACGCGGGCGCCGTTGCTCAGTTGCCATTCAGTGATGCCCAAGGCTGCATCGTAGTTTTTGGTCGAAATTACCGTGCCGGCTTTGAGCGCCGCAGCGCCCGGGAACAACGCACCGGCCACGGCTTCTTCGGCCCATGGCGTGAGGGTTTGTTTGGCTACCTCAGCCAAAATGGTTTTGATTTGAGCTTCAGTCGGTAGCGGTTTACCTTCTGGCCCGTTGACGATCACGGCGCGGCTGGCATCGCCACCCCAGCTTTTTACCAGCTCGTTGATTTCATTGACGGTGATCTGCGGCAGATATTTTTTGGCCAACGCAGCTTCAACTGCGCGGCCCGACATCATTTCACCTTCGAAGAAATTGCGGGTAATTTCGTCGGCAAACTCACTGCCGTCATTGGTGTCAGCGCTGGTGGCCGACTGATCAATGGCCCGTTGAAACACCTTTTTGGCGCGGTCAAATTCGGCCGATGTGAAACCAAACTGCTCAGCTCGGCGCACTTCGATAAACAGCGCCCGCAACGCGGCTTCGGCTTGACCAGGTTTGGCGGCCGCGACGCGAACCATGCCATCGAGTTCACGGACAAAACTGCCGTCGCTCGACATCGCGAACAAAAATGGCGAGTCGGCACGTTTGGAGATTTCGGTGAGCCGTTGGCTCAACATCGAATTGTACAATTGACCCGCGACCGACCGCCGATACGATGCGCCGGTAGATTCATCGCGATGGGCCTGCAAATTGTAGACACTCACCGCGGTGGCCGGCATTTCTTTGTCGGTGGCAATGGTGATGCGTGGCCCGTTAGCCGCTGGCACGCCGGCGACAAAACGCGGCCGTGGCGACGCGGGGTTTTGCAATGAAGCAAAACGGTCGCCGATCATTTTCTCGATCTGCGCTGGATTGACTTCACCGACGACAATGACCGCCATCAAATCAGGGCGATACCAATCTTTGTAGAAACGATACAGGGTATCGCGTGGCGCTTTTTGAATAATCTCCGGCAACCCAATGGTATTGCGCGTGGCATACCGCGTGCCTGCAAACAAGACCGGCGACGATTTGTCGAACAAGCGGGCTTGCGCGCCGCGGCCAAGGCGCCATTCTTCGAGGACTACGCCGCGCTCTTTTTCAACTTCGGCCGCATCAAACGAAACATTGCCGGCCCAGTCGCGCAGAATGTCCAAACCTTTTTCGACGAACTGCTTGCCATCGGTTGGCACTTCCAGTTGGTACACGGTTTGGTCAAAGCTGGTGTATGCGTTGAGATCCGCGCCGAATTTCATCCCGATTTTTTCGATGTAGTCGACGATCGCGCTCTTGGGGAAATTCTTGGTGCCGTTAAACGCCATGTGTTCAACAAAGTGCGCCAAGCCGCGTTGGTCGTCGTCCTCTTGCACCGAGCCAGCGTTCACTGCGAGCCACAAGTACACGCGGTTTTTCGGTTTGGCATGCGGCAAAATGTAATACGTCAGGCCATTGGCCAGTTTGCCTTTTTTGATATCGCTGCGCAGCGGCAGCACCGCGTCGTCGGGCATGCGCGCAATATCTTCGGCAGAAATCGTGGGTGTCAGCGTGGCCGGCCCGGCGCCTGCACCTTGCAAGTCAACACCTGGCGTTGTTGCGCCAGGTGGCACAGCGGGGTCGGCCGGTGCCGAAACACACTTCGCGGTGCTGCCACATTTTGCAGCGTTGCCACCACTACAAGCAGTGCTGGCTAAAGCTACTAACGCGACGCTGGCCGTAAGCAACGTGGATAACCACGGGCTTCGATGTACTTGCATTCTTGTCATGGCGTGAGCCTGCCACGAAACCCCACCCTGCGCATCTTGACCGGCCAGGACTAGTTTGGCGTAATCGGCATTGGTACCGCCGCGCGCGCCGGCGCCAACGCATCTTCGCGCACCAGCGTCATAAACCACCCGTCGAGCGGCGGGTCGGTGACTTCGACGGTAACGGTGGCCAGGCTGGCGTGGGTAAAGTCAGCAGCGAATTGGTGCGCTAAACCAAACGCCTGGTCGCCGACGCGAATGTTGCCGCGATCATCCGTAGCTGCGCCCCAATAGCGACCATGAATGCGGCGCTGCATTTCGACCCGCACGGTGATGCCATACTGCTGCGCCATGACGCGAATGCCTGGAGTTGGATAGCGCCAACTCGCAGCATCGTCGTACAGCAACGCGGTGACGCCATCATTAACAGTAACGATATCGGTGCATTCATACTGACCCAGTGCTGGTCGATAACCGCAGGTTTGCCACGGCCCTTCGCCAACGCGCGCAGTTACGGTTGCACTGGCACGAACGCCGGTGCCAACCAGCAACGCCGGCTCAGCGCGGACACAATCGCGCAAGCCGATGCTGACGAGCAGCAGCGTCAACGTACTGGCACCAAGTGTATGCAATAGCGCGGGCCGCGCCGCCACAGCCTTGCGCGCACGCACATATTTGTATAACAGCCGCCACCGCCAGCGGGTGCGCCACACCAGCAAGCCGGCGATGATGCCAAGCAAGGATAGCCCGGCAACCGGCCAACCCGCGCGATCCGAGCGCAATGGACCGTCGACGGTAAAATGCGCAATACCCGGCGGCAACCACGCTGCGACCACGCCGGCTCGGCCACCTTCCACTGCGGGCACTTCGATGGTTTTTGTCCGCTTTCCGGACGCATCGACAACCTGCCAACGCGGATAGTAGCCAGTACCTAGAATCACCAACACCGGTGCGGTGACCGCACCCGCAGGGCCAGCCGTGACCTCAACATCGACGCCGTTGTCATGGACTGCCAAGGTGCGCACGCGTGCACCAGCCGCCGCTGCTTGGTCGGTGACCCGCGCCATGTCGCCATCCCATCCAGCAACATCGCGGATGCGGTAGCGGCCAACCGCTCGCTCGGTCGCCGGGTCGCCGGCACTCGGCGCTTTGCCACGTGCGATCACCCAGCGAATATTGAAGCGCTGCAAGCTAGCCTCGCTGCTGTCATTGATCCGATTGCGCAATAATAGATTGGGGATTGCGCCGAGGTGCACCACCGGCATACCGGCGTCGGCAACCAGATTAAATTCGTAATGTTGATCGTCGGCATCAACCAATACCCGTGCCATTTTGCCAGCGGGAATTTTGGCCATCTCGGTGCGTGCCCACGCAATCAATTCTTCGCGGCTGGTTGCATCGGGTGCCAATACCCTCGCTTCATCGGCAGCACGGCCGGCTTTGTCGCCGATGGTGATCAACACCATGCGACCCACGCCCAACACCAACACACCGACGACCGCGTGGGCAACGACGCCCTGCCAGCCGAGCGCATCGCGCCAGTGCCGCCGCGCTGCGGCCCAACACATGGCCAGCGCATAACCCGCCGCAGCCAACACAAACGGCCGCGCCATCGACGAGAAACGCTCAATCCCCAACCGCACGGTGGTTGGACTTGGCGCAAGTTCAAACGCATTGTAGACCCGGTCCGACAATAAGACGATCGCTAGCAGGCCCACGGTGGCAACAAACACCGGAGCACTGCGCCGTGACCAAAATGCCAAGACCAAGCCCAACACGCCGAGCATCATCACCGCTGCAAAACTAGAGCTCGGCACCGGCCCCGCGATCAAACTTTGAAAAATTTGATTGGCCGAGCGAAACGCCGTCGAGAAATGCTGACCGTACGCCAACAAGCGCTGGCCCATCGGCATCCACACCAAAGCACCCAAGCCGATGCCAGCGGCCAAATGCAACATGGCGAACAAGGCTCGGCGCGGCGGCACATCACGCGCCAATAACGCAACCGCACCCAGGCCGACGATCATCAACCCAGCCTGCAACAGCGCCGACGGATGCGCTGCGGTTGCAATTGCCACCGCAGCCCAAATTCGCAAGGCCGTGCCTTGGCTCGGTGTGCGCAGCGCGTCGAGTACGGCCACCGCCGCCCACAACACCAAGACTTGAGCAAACGCATGATGAAACAAGCCCCAACGAAACAAGCTTGAAACTCCGCCGCCAGACAAATCGCCAACATCAAGGAGCGCCACCACACCGATGAGCACAGCCGCAGGTAGCGGTGCCACCCGCACGGTGATGCGCATGGTCTGCACAGCCAAGCCAACATGCACCGCGACTGCAACGATCATCATGGCACGTGGCAAATCAGCACGGAGATCGGCTAGCCACGCCACATGCGCGGTCACCACGTACGCCAGCGCCGGGTAGGTTTCGAGTGGGGCGTCGCCGGTGGACACCTCGTGCATCCAGGTTGGAAACCCAAAACCTGGGACATGCGGCATTAACTTCGCCAGCACGGCGCGTTGAATGGCCCAATCTCCAACGCGCCAATCGGGCGATTCGGTCAATTCGACGCTAAATACCGACGCACCGAGCGCCACCAACAGTACACCGCCAATGAACACCCACCAGCGCGCCGAAGCCGCTGGCCAGGTAACAGCCGGGCCAAATCGGCCGACAGCGATCCCGGCTGCCGCAGCACACACCACCGCACCGACCGAGCCAGCACCTTGCGCCGGCAGCAACACTGCAAGCAACAGCCCGAAAAAAATAGGCAGCAGCCACAACAAGCGTGCGCTACGGGTCAGCATGATGGCGCGGTTATAGCTACTGAGATCGCGGCGGGCATTGAATTCATTGCGCTACAGCGCCAGGGGCCCGCCACAACGCTACCGTCGGACATTCGGTGACGCCAACTTGCAGCGCTTTGGCTTCGAGCGCTGAACCTTTTTTCCCAGCACCAAGTTGCGCGATCTCGGCGAGGAAATCTCGACCTTCGCCCGATTCGAGATTTTGGCCCAGCCATTGCGCCGTCACAAAAGCGTGATTTTCCGGGCCTTCTTGTTCGGCCCCCGAATACTTCATGACATTACAAATTCGGTCAAGATCGCGGCCCATGGCGGTTTGCTTCCACGCACCTTCGGTTGAGCCACGCTGGCAGCCTAGTGGAGCAACGAGCATCGCGCCCAACCAGCAACAAAGTGCCGCCATACCTACCCGGCGCGGCAGTGCAAGCGTGAGAACAGTCGAATACGTGGCCATAGCAGGACTTTGCCCGTTCACAATCTTGGCGTCCACGGCTTTGCGCGCCGTCCCACTTGTGGATAGGATAAAAAGGGCGTTACCAACGCCCCCTAGGAGTTTCAAATGCCGTTTGTCGTTGCCGATCCATGCGTTAAATGTAAATACACTGATTGCGTCGCGGTTTGCCCCGTTGACTGTTTTTACGAAGGCAAAAACTCGCTCGCCATCAACCCTGATGAATGCATCGATTGCGGCGCGTGCGAGCCTGAGTGTCCAACCACCGCTATTTTTGAAGAAAGCGAATTGCCAGGTAAATGGGCAATCTACAAAGACATCAACGCGGTTGTCTCTGGCGCCAAAGCGCTTGGTGATGTCGATGCCGCGAAGTGGCCAGCCAACCTCCAAGGCAGTGTGCAAACCTGGCCTAACATCACGACGAAAAAACCAGCGATGCCTGGTGCTGATGATGCCGCCAAAGAAGACAACAAGCTCAGTGCGTTGTCGCTCGAAGGCGCGAAGTAAGCATCGCTAGCGCGCTGAATCCCGCCCTATCCAACCCACAAACTTGGTAGGTTTTGCGGGATGAAGGTCGCTGCCACGTTTGCCGAGGATCTCACATGGTGGGGCCGCGCAGCGGGCAAGATCAACGTCGCTGAACATCGGGCGGCTTCGTTTGTCATTTCCAGCAGTCGTGATGCCTCATTGCTGTGCGTACTAGATGGTGGCGATTGCGGCTGGAGCCGAGGTTCCCTTGCTGTAAAACGTCGTTTTCGCACCATGATTGTGAAGGCGTGGGCGACCAGCACCGGGGACGCACTGGCACGGCTCGGACTGTTCGAAAAGATCAGCTTAGATTTGTGCGATTGGATCAAGGCGACGACGCCCGACTGGGAACAATCGGCCGGCGCCGGGCTTGAAGGAATCGCTGGCACACCCTGGGCGATTTTTGCTGCTGTAGTTATCGTCGGTGACACCGCAGCCGCTGGGTGGATTGGACCGGAAGTTGTTCAGTTGCGACGCAACAGCGGCTCTATTGCAGCCACCCTGCCGCATAGTTTTTACCAAGACTACAAAACTCTCAGTGGCAAATCCGATGCGGAAATGAGCGAGTTTCCGCATCGCCATGTCTTCACCCGAAGCATTCACCCGCCACATCCTTCGAAAATGTCTACCCAATCTTTGGGCCACGTAGCCCGCGGTGACACAATCGCGATCGTCGATTGGAATTGTGAAAAATATCTTGTGGCAGCCGGAACGCAGGATGCGGCGACATCGGTAACCATGGCGCGCAGCAACGGTGCCGAATCAGCGCGAGCCTTAGTAGCCACAATGTACTGCGTTGAACTCCAGTAAAACCCAGCGTGCGCGCTAACAGCCGCTCGCGTGACGCCTACCACACCAGAGCTAACTCAGCGCGGGCCGCGTTTCCAAAATGGCTGCCGTGGTGCAGGTGCCGGCGCGGGGCCTGGGCCCGTCGATGGTGGCACCGCAGTCGAAGTCGCAATCACCTCGCCGATGCGTGCGATGA
>JAGPDK010000097.1 GCA_018057605.1 Kofleriaceae bacterium
GGCCATACAGTTGCGCGACGAGGATATCTAAAAATGGCTGGCCACCGACGAGCGCCAGCACTTTGGGCCGATCAGCAACCACCGAACGCAGCCGCGTGCCTAAGCCGCCAGCCAAGACCAACACCCAGCTTTGCGCCAGCTCGCGACGGGCTGACGCCAGCGTTGCCGAATCAACCACCTGGCCGCCCTTGATCTCAGCCGTGCCACTCACCCGCTGTGCGCTCCGAACAAGCCTTCGCTTTCCGACGTCAAATCCTGCTCGACGACTTCCCACACTTGCATACCAGCGTGATCCAAAATGACAGGCACCGGTTGTGCACCAAGGGCAACCAACGCTTCGGTAACTTTGCCCTTCTTCATAAACGGTGTGTAAAACAAGAAAAATCCGCCGCCGCCAGCGCCGAGGATTTTGCCGCCGATTGCGCCTGCACTGCGCGCTGCCGCATAAAGCTCGTCGAGGTACGGGTTGGCGGTACCTGGGTTCATCTTCTTTTTGTTGTCCCAACAAGCATGCAACAGTTCGCCAAAGCGGCGCATTTGGCCTTTGAGCAAACAGCGCTTCATCTCGTGGGTTAAGTCTTTCATTTCCGCCAGGGCTTCGAGCGTGTCAGTGCGCTTGGCTTTGTAAAACTCAACTTGGGTGGCAACGATGTCGGCCGAGTTACGCTGCTTACGGGTGTAAAACATCTGCAAGTGATAGCCCAGCTCTTCAAGAATCCACGGCTCGACTCGCAATGGCACCACGGTGGTTTGCGCTGGGCCGCCGCCATCGATATTGAACTCCATAAAGTTCATGCCGCCAAACACCGCAGCATAGTGATCTTGGCGGCCGACGGCGCGGCCGAGATCATCGTGCTCGACGGTGTAGGCTAGTTGCGCCATATCATAACGGGTCAGCGCCAAATTGAAGGCCCGGTTGATTAGGCCAACAATGAGCGCGGAAATGGCGCCCGACGAACCCAAGCCAGTGCCCGGCGGGGCATCCGAGTGCAGATACAAATTGATGCCACGCGGCGGGGCCAGCCGTTTGATCACCGCGCGCAAAAAGCTCAGCTTGTCGCCTTCGGCAATTTCAGAACCGAGCTCGTAGGTGACCAGCTCGTTGTATTCGAGCGAGAAAATATGCACTTCGTTATCGTTGCGCACTTCGAGCGCACCGTAGATGTACATGCCAATCGTGGTCGATAACACGCAGCCGCCAAACTCGTCACAATACGGCGAGACATCGGAGCCGCCACCTGAAAATGACACGCGTAACGGTGCTTTGCCGCGAATAATCATCTACTTCTCCGTCGAGCGCGGCGTACCAGGAGCGTACGTCGGCGGTTTACCATCACTGGCCGATAACCCAGCCGCTAAGCGATCATGCATTGCGACATGTTGCGCACCAACATTGGGCCAACTGGTGTCTTCGCCAAACTTGATGATCTTGGCGCGCATGCGTTCAGCGTGGTCACGGTCGGTCAATAACCGCTGCAAGCCGTTAGCCCACGCTCGTGTATCGTACGGATCCACCAACAGCTCGCCGGAAATGCTTTCCGCAACTTCGTCGAACTTAGAAATTTTGGAACACAACATCAGTTTGCCGATGCCAGCGGTTTGGTGCACCACGCCCGACACCGAGCTGTAGTCTTGACGATACGGCATCGCCACCACATCAGCGGCGCTGTACATGGTGGGCACTTCGTCTTCGGGCACGTAGTCGCCCCACAACTTGGCATTGATGCCCAACGCTTTGATGCGGGTGCGCAAATAGCCCATGTAAAAGCGCGTATAAAAAACTTTGAGCCGGGTGTAACCGCCAATGTACAGATACGCTTCGGGCACTTGTTTTTGCAACTTAGCAAAACTCGACAATAAACCGTCGACACCTTTGCCTAACCAGATGAAACCGAAAAACATCACCACTTTGGCGTCGACGGGAATGCCCAGTTTTTTGCGACTCTCGGCTTGATCGCGGCGCTCAACCGGCTTGCTGCCGTGGGCGATAATTGAAATTTGGCCTGAATCAACGCCACGCGCGATCAGGTCTTCGCGCATCCGAGCGCTATGCACTTGAAAGCATGCGGCGTGTTCGGCGGTGGCGCGATCAAACGCTTCGATGGTGCGGCCCGGCTGGTAACGCGATTTCCACTTGGGTGGGTATACCGAGTGGGTGGTGATGATCGACTTGACCCCGACCTCTTTGAGCTTTTGCAGTAAGCGCGGAAACCGATTGTCGTCGCCGAATAAATCGTTGGAGTACTGGACGTAGGCGATGTCGATCTGCTCAGCTTTAGCGGTGGCCACGATGCCATCGACATAATCATCTTTGCGATCCCAACAAGGAATGCAGCGCAAGCGTTCATTGTCGGCGGCATCCGACCGGCCCTCGCCCAGCACCACATGCTGCGTCGGGCGGTTGGCGCGAATACCGTTGATCAAATTGTCGGTGTAATGCGCATGCCCGAGATGATTAGGCCAAAAATTGCTGATATGAGCGATGCGCATGGACAACTGAGCACTTGCTAGCACCCCTACCCTCGTCGGTCAATGCCCTTGCCGCATGCCTTATACAAGGGACATTCCCGCCCCTTCTGCGCCACATTCAACTGGCAAGTCGCCGGCATTCAACCCACCGCGCGTTACTCGCGCATTTTTTCTTGGCTTGTTGATTGTACGTTCCGGGTTACTCAAAGCACGGCACGGTGGCGCAGGGTTGGGTCTTCATGAGTACGCCACGGGCGTTGAAAAACAGATTTTTGTCGACGCTGCCGTCGACGCGGCGCACGATGCGCACCGCATGCCAGGCCGGCTCGGGGCACGCCACCCCGCCAAAGCATCCGGTGTAGTCAGCCGGGCCACCGGCACCATCATCCATCACAATGCCAAAACGCCGATGCTTGGCATCAAATAGATCACGCCGTCGATGTGCACCAAGCACGGCGATCTGCTGACCGTCGCGATCGACGTAGCTCGCAGCGACCCGATGATCATAGTTGTCATACTGAAATCTGCTTGCGAAGGAGCCGAAATTCGTGGTGGGCAAACCGGCAACGTCGAGGTAGTGTGATTCCATCACGCGGCCAGCGGCGTCAAACGAAGTTTGCAGCACAGAGTATTCGGTGTGTGGACAGCGCTGCGCGACGTGGGCGTCGTCGAAGCACTGCGTGGTGATGTTGTTGCCGACAGCGTCGTATCCGTGACGCAGTTCAAAAGATTCATGCAAGCCATCGTGGCTTGGCTTACCTGCCGCATCAAAGTGCTGAGCCACCACCAGGTTGCCTGCGCGATCAAAACGATTGTGCGTGCTTGCGGGCTCACCGACACCGCACGCGATCGGCTGCTGCGCTTTGTCAAAACAACTAAGTCGTACGATGGCGCAATGCGCGTCGACCTCATGGGTTACCGCGTGCACACCGAACCGATCTGCGGTGGGTTTGCCTTGGCTATCGACGAACCGGTGGCCAAGATCACAACCATTGTTATCGTCGAAAAATCGCGTGGTGCTAATGCCATCAGCATCGGCAACGGCCTGGTCACGAGCATCAATGCATGTAGCGCTGGTCGCCGCGCCCTGCGGACCATGCTCCCAGGCTTCGCCAAAGCAGCCCGCGATATTGGCCACCGGTTGATCTGCGATATCGCGGAAGCGCTGATAAATCATGCGCCCAGCGCCGTCGCGTTCAAAGGTGATCACCGCGACGCCGTCATGGGCAGTGGTTGGTTGACCATCAACGCCGAAATATGACTGACGGATAATGAAACCACGGCGGTCACGCTCATATCGCGTGCTAGCAACACCGTCGGTGTCGTGCATCGGTTCGCCGTTCCACTGTAAACATGCGAGCGAGGTGATACCGGCGGCGGGGTTTGGCTGGCGCGTTATCGCCATCATGCCACAACCGGCCAGTGCGTTGCTGCCATTGCGTAGCCGCTGGCTATACTGATTCGTCGCCGCAGCAAACATGCCTTGGCTGACATGACCGTAGATATCAACGTCGAGTCGGCGCATGGTGGGTGTGTCGAGGCCGTCCCACCAGTAGGCCCTGTGCCGCACTGCACCGCGAAATTTTTCGGCGACGACGACCGCGTTGGCTTTTGTGCCGATGCGCCAATAATGATTGCCAGCGATCCGGGTGGTCTGTCTGGGGTGCATCATGGGGCTGCACACCGCGCCCAGGAAATCGACTTCACAAAATGCGTGGCTAGTCCACGTCAATGATGCGGCAGCAGGGAGGACCGCGGATACCGGCACCGTGGGGCCGCGATCAGGCTCTTCGAGCAAAAATATTTTGTCGGTGCCGGCAGCGATCGGCGTCGGATACATCGGATCGATTGGCGGCGCCTCGCCCGTACCATTACCCGGCTTCGGTGCAGGCTGTGCAGCGCCAGTGGGTGACGAACCAGCGCTTGGAGGTCGCTCCCGCGCCTTGCAGCCAACAGCAACAACCAGGACCACGGCCAACCTAACGCCAATTTTTCGGTACACGGCTAACCCTACCATGTGATGCAGGCCGCCAAGCTGTTGCGTTCATGTCACCCGCGCGACGTTATTCCGCTGGTTTTCTGGCCCGGCTTGCGGCAGAGTCCGGCCATGATCGCCCGCATGTGTTACCTGGCTGGCTTCAGCGTTGTGCTGATGTTCGCGGCATGTGGCCGTGCCGAACTTTCGGTTGATGCGGGCCGCTGCGTACCTGACAACGACGACAACCCGTGTACCCAAGATTTGTGCATCAGCAACCAACCTGCGCATCCGCCGATGATCGCGGGCACACCTTGCAGTAACGGTGCGTGCGATACCGCTGGTTCGTGCGTGAGTTTTTCGTGCACCGACGGAGCGCTCAACAATGACGAAACTGGGGTCGATTGCGGCGGACGTTGTGCACCGTCGCAGGCTTGCAGCGATGGCAGTTCTTGTGTGGTTGCACGCGATTGCACCAGCGGCGTGTGCGACGGTACGGTGTGCCAGGCGCCGCGCTGCGGTGATGGAGTAATCCGTGGCGCAGAAGGCTGCGACGACGGCAACGCTCGCAACGGCGATGGCTGCGATGATGGCGTGGGCGGAAGTTGCCGCCCCACCGGTTGCGGCAACGGCGTGCGCGCCGGGGCCGAAGCGTGCGACGATGGCAATGCTGACAATAACGACGGATGCGATAACAACTGCACAGTGACGGCATGTGGCAACGGCATCATGACCGGCACGGAAACCTGCGACGATGGCAACGCCGTGCTCGGCGACGGCTGCGATGATGGCGCGTCCGGCAACTGCACGGTGAGCGCGTGCGGCAACGGCGTGCGCGCCGGGGCCGAAGCGTGCGACGATGGTAATGCCGCGCTCGGCGACGGTTGCGATGATGGCGCGTCCGGCAACTGCACGGTGACCGCATGTGGCAATGGTGTGCGCGCCGGAGCCGAAGTTTGCGACGACGGCAATGCCATCCTCGGTGATGGCTGCGATGATGGCGCGTCCGGCAACTGCACGGTGACCGCATGTGGCAATGGCGTCATCGCTGGCAACGAAACCTGCGACGATAACAATGCCACTGCCGACGGCAATGGCTGTACCGCCACCTGCTTGGTTGATCATCTGGTGATCAACGAAGTCGACTACGATCAAGTGGGCACCGACAGCGCCGAATACATCGAAATCTTTAACGGCAGCGGCGGTGCGATTAACTTGACTGGCTATAAAGTAGTGCTGGTCAACGGCTCGGTGAGCCCGGGCGCGGCGTACACGACGATCGACTTGAGCACTGCAGGCACGCTCGCCGACGGTGGGTATTTGGTTGTCGGCGCAACCAGCTTGCTTGCCACAATCAATGCCTCGATCGAAATCCCGTTGGGGTTTGCAACCAACAATATTCAAAATGGCAATCCCGACGGTATCGCGCTGATCGATGACGCCAACAATGTCATCGTTGATGCACTTGCCTATGGTGGTGCAATGTCGGCAAACTTGTCGAGCTTTGGGATTGGCCCCGCAAGCGGTGTGTCGTTGGTGGCAACTTCGGCGCTGGTCGCCACCGATAGCAACAGCAACGAAGGCTCGTTAGCCCGGCGGTTCAATGGCCGTGATGGCGGCAATGCCAGCGTCGATTGGATGTTCACGGCGACCAAGACGCCGGGGGCAAGCAACTAATAAATCGCGGGCGGCTACGGTGGAGCGCTTAGCGTGAGCCGGGCCCAAGTAACTTGCCACGGCTGCCACCGCTTGGCCCGCTACCGTCGGTCACCGGCCGATGCAGAACGATGGTGCGACCAGCTTCAGCGCCAGCTGAATGTGCAGCGTTGGTGCGAACGCGCGATTGCCGCGACACGATGCGCGGATGCCGAGCGTGATAAAACTTGTCGAGTTCGCGATCACCACGCCACACCAGCGCAGTGCCCCCGCTGGGCACCGGCTCGACGCTGAGGGCCTTGCGCTCGGTCGCGAGCTTTTCATGAAAGCCACGAATCACGCCGGCTTGATAGGCCAACCGATCTCGGCCACTGCGAACGCGCGCATCTGAGCGATTGGCTTGCCACAACCGTTCCGCCGTCGCGACGAGAAATGCATAGACATGACTGGCCATCGAAACATTGGGTGGTGTGCCAGCAATTTCATAAACCTTGCCGCGCTTGGCCGCGCGCGGCAGATACACCGGCACTTGAATCACTTTGACGAAGAATAAGTGCGCGAGCAATCCAACGACCTCGGCTTCGACGCGATTGCCGCGTTTGCTTGGATCACCAAGCTGTGCAACAAGATAAAAATGATCTTGATTGGCGGTGGTTGCGTCGACATTGTAACGCAACATCAACGCGTGGGCTTTGCGCATCGCCGCCTCGGCTTCGTGTACTTCGGGGCTACCGGCAAGAGCTAGCAACTTGCGGATTCGTTCAAGCACGCGGTCGCCTTCAACGCCATGCACGGGGATCGGCGCACCAGCGGCTTTGCCATCGATGCCGCGTTCGGCGCAGACTCTTTGAAAATTTTCACCGTGGGCAGTTTCGCCATGAGCGTGCAGAACTTCGTCGACATATTGATGCGCCATTTCATGTTGCAAGACACTGACGACTTGCGCCCAAGGCCGCTCAAGCACGAGTTTGCGCGACAGTTCGAGGGTGCGCGTGGCGTGAATCCAACGACCAAGTCGGGCTGGGGAGTCAGCAAGCACCAATACCGGTGCGATTAACTGGTTGCGAAAGCGAGCGTGATTTTCCCACATGAAGGTGGCCGCTAATTCACGCACCAACGCCGCTTCAAGTTCCGTGGTCCACGCCGGATCGTTGCCTAGCATGTGCGCTATGTGCCACGTTCGCGTGTGCGGCGCGTTGGCACAGTGCAACTTTTCGCTCCACGCCGAGATCGCGACACTAGAAAATGCGGCCGAGCGGGGGTTGAAGGGAATGAAGGTTTGACAAATATGAGGCGTGCCCTAGGCTCGCGGCCACGATGACTGCGTTGGCCCAAGGTGTTTATGCGCTGACGCACACTAAGCGACGACGTTTTCTATGGTGCGCTTGGTGGAAAACCACGCCGCAAGCCGAACCGTTCGTGCCGCCTGATGCCTGGGGCGCAGGGTTGCGCACCGAAGCCGAGGCGATTGCCGAGGCGCAAACGGCGGCGGGGATGCCGTTGCAACGCATCGAAGGTCGCTGGGCCGGCGCCTGGGTCCGCGCCCGCGCCGGGTTGCCACCTTTTATCGAGCGCGGACCAAAGGCGTCAAGTTCGGCTGGGGCAGCGAAAGCGAGTGCGGCGGCAGTGAACGCGAATCCGTTTCGCGTGCTCGGGATAGATGCCGATGCTGACGTGGCTGCGATTAAAGCGGCCTATCGCCAGCTTGCACTCAACGCGCATCCTGATCGCGGCGGCAACGACGCAGCGTTCATCGCTGCGAATCGCGCCTATCTTGCGGCGTTGCAGCGCCAGCGGCGGAGACGCTAACCGATTGCGGTAATGCCTTTCGGATTCCGAATTATGAACGGCACATGATCCTGCAATACTTCTGTTGAGGAAAGGTTAGGCGGCAAGCGTTCGTGTTGTTCGAATTTGAGTGGTGCATTGTCGTGGCCCGTGTGAATGCGAATGTGGTTGTAAAAAATGCCGATGTATTCGTAGCCCTATGGACGGTGTCTCACCCCTAAGGACGGTGTCACCCCCTAAGGACGGTGTCACCCTAAGGACGGTGTCACCTGCCCGCTAAGGACGGTGTCACCTGCCCGCCCCTAAGGACGGTGTCACCTGCCCGCCGAGTGGACATTTTCGGACACACTGTCCGAATACCGGACGTCGCCGGACAAGTCCTTGTCGAAGTTCACGCAGTTGGCACTGGCACGCATCTCGCTTAGCAATTGCCCACCATGCCCCATCCACTTCGCCAACATATGCCGAACGTTGTCTACGAATGCACTTCGCGCACCATCCAAGGCCGTTTCCTGCTGCGCCCATCAACCCAACTGCGTCGTCGCATGATTGGCATCCTTGCCGCGGCCCAGGAGCTGTATCCCCTCGTGGAATTACATGCGTTCGTCGTTCTTTCCAATCATTGGGAGTATTTGGCGTCATGTGAATGCGCGGAGGAATTTTCACTCTACGCCGGCTACGTCAACAGCAATTTCGCGCGCGAATGTGGCCGCGCCCACGCATGGACGGGGCCATTTTGGGGTCGGCGCGTGCGCGTGATTCCATGCCTTGATGACACCGCCACCATAGATCGCCTACATTATTGTATTGCGCAAGGCGCGAAAGAAGGCCTCGTCGCCTCACCACTGGACTGGCCGGGGGCCTCAGCTGTGCCGGCGTTGGTTGGCGATATGACGCTGGTCGGTGAGCGGGTCGACCGTGACGCCTTGCGCCACGCCCGCGAAGCTGCGCAGCGCAGAGATGGTAACGCCGATGCCGTGCGCGAGACCGACTACACGCGCACCACCACCTTACGACTCACACCGTTACCGGTATTTCGAGATCTTGATGCAAGCGCTTTGCGGGCGCGTCATGTTGCCTTGCTCGATGACGTCATCGCGTTGGCCGCCGCCGAACGAGCCGATCGTCCACCACTTGGCATTGCGGCTGTGTTGCGGCAAGACCCGCACGCTGTGCCGGCGACTTTTGTTCCAACCCCCGCACCGCCATGCCATGCATCTTCCGTGCAACTGCGGCGCGCGTTTCTCCGGCTCCGCAGTGCGTTCACCCTCGCATATCGGCACATCGCTGATGCTATCGCAAACTTACTGTCTCCACGTCTGCAGCGGCAGGTAGCGGTCCGTCCGCAAGTGCCGACAATACCCACGATACCCATCGCGAAGAGCGACACCACCATTGACACAAGCATGGCCGAGCTACAACGACGCGTTCCCCCAGGCATGTTTCTTCTCGCCCGTTGTATTCGGCCCGCACCACCCTTCTTGTTGACCGACCTCGCTTATGGCCGCTGCGCGGACGGGTGATACCGCAGTCCCGGGTGATACCGCAGTCCCGCTGCGCGGACGGGTGATACCGCAGTCCCGGGTGATACCGCAGTCCCGCTGCGCGGACGGGTGATACCGCAGTCCCGGCCCCCGGCCGCTGCGCGGACGGGTGATACCTCGGCCCCCGGGTGATACCTCGGCCCCCGGCCGCTGCGCGGACGGGTGATACCTCGGCCCCCGGGTGATACCCCGGCCCCCGCTGTGCAGTGAATGATTCCACAGCGCCGCCTCATCTCCCTACCCCCTCGCTGGTGTACCCTTTCGCCATGAAAGCCTTTTTGACTGCGGCCGTTGCGCTAGTCGCTATCGCCGCATGTAAATCGTCAAACCAAAAACCAACAGCGGCCACCATGGGCAGCAATGCCGCGAACGCCACTACCGCCAGTAGCGGCAGCGGCAGTGCGCTTGCGCCCGTTGGTGCTGATGCAGCAGGGTCGGCCGCCGATCCAAGCGCTGGACTCACCCCAGAGCAAAAAGATTTTCAAGCGCGCATTCGCGCCGTGGCCAAAGCCGCTGGCTCCGATATCGCAGCGTGGGGAACCATGCAGCTTTTCGTCGCAGCGCCGGGCAGCGCCGACGATTGTAAAACCAAAGCCGATCCGGCAGTTGCAGCGCGCCGCCATACCAGCGGCAACACCGCCACGCTGTTATCCGCCGATCGCCAAAACGTTAGCTACGTTTTTGAAACCTCAGAGCACAAATTACTAGCCGTGACTTATGCGGTCGATGGCCGCACACAATTGGCCGTGCCCGTTGAATTCGACGAAAAACCGATCCCACCACCGCCCTGGAGCACCTTCGCGTTCGATGCGCTCCATCATTCGCAAACCCATCGCGGCGGCTATGAATTCGCCGAACTCATGATCAGCGCAGACAAATTGGTGGTTGCCAAACACGAAGCGTTAGAAGACGGCCGCGAAAATGACAAACCCGCGATCAAAGATTTTGCGTTAGACGGAGGTTGTTATTGCACCCCGTGCCCCGAGCTAGCCACCGAGCAGTCGATCAAAGAGTCGCTGGAGGTCTCACTCGCTGGGCCCAGCGCTGAACCGGGATTTTTGAGCGCCAAAGCGCCGTAGCCTCGAACCCTGGTCACTCAAAAATCAGCGTCTGCAGCAACGGCGCGGGACTAATGTTCAAACTCAATGCCCCTGGCGGCACGTAGCGGATTTCAATTTTACCTTGCCCGCCGCCACCACCCCCGGTCCCACTGGATCCACTCACACCATTGCCAGCATTGCTATTCAACGCGCCGGTGCTGCCGCCATCGCCGCAACCGCACACCGCGACGAGCGCACACCGTGCGAAATAGCAACTTCAGCCAGGCCGGCCACCAAGCCCGCCCGTAAGCTAATGGAGGCCTCCATGAATCTGCCTACCCTCAGCGCAGCCACGCACTACACCGCGCGATTTCGCAGCGTATTGGCCTACATTGACACCCACCTCGACGGTGATGTCTCGGTGGCCGCGCTAAGCAGCGTGGCATCGTCGTCGAAGTTTCACTTCCATCGACAATTTACAGCACTGTTCGGCATCGGCGTGTACAAGTATGTGCAACTCCGCCGTCTTCGCCGCGCCGCCGATCAACTCGCATTTCGCACGGAACTCACGGTGCTGACCATCGCACTGAGCAATGGCTACGACGGCCCCGAAGCCTTTGCCCGCGCATTCAAAAAGACCACCGGTCAATCTCCGACGCAATTTCGGCAACAGCCGTGTTGGGACTCGTGGCCAGATCACTTTGCAGCCATCACTCGCATCAGGAGCGAACACATGTCACCAACGTTTCAACTCGACGACGTCACCATCATCGCCACGCACGACATCATGATTGCAACCTTCGAGCACCGCGGCGATCCACGCCGCATTGGCGAATCGGTGCGCAGGTTTATTGCATGGCGCAAAGCAAACCAGCTAGCCCCGCGCGTTAGCGCAACGTTCAACATTTTGTGGGATAATCCTGACCAAGTTCCCGCCGACGAGTATCGGTTTGACCTCGGCGCAGCAGTGACTTCACCGGTCGCCCCAAACAGCGATGGCATCATCACCAAAATCATCCCCGGTGGACGCTGTGCCACCCTGCGCCATGTCGGCTCCGACGACACACTTTTTCAAGCCGTCAATTTCATGTATCAAACCTGGCTGCCACAAAGTGGTGCACAGCTGCGTGATTTTCCGCTGTACTTGCAACGGGTGGCGTTTGCACCAGAAGTCGCGCCCGATGCTGCAGTGACCGATATTTTTCTACCGATAACCTAGGCAATCTTCCGCCGATAATTCCGGTTTGCGATCGCACGCATGTACACTTACGCTCGATGAAATCATTCGTGCTTTTTTGTTCGATCGTAATCTCCGCTACGAGCTGCAGCAAAAAAGCAGCAGCGCCAACTGGCGGCAGCGCCACTGCACCTACCACCGGCAGCGCGGCAACCGGCAGCGCGGCAACCGGCAGCGCCGCGACCGGCAGCGCCACTGCACCTACCACCGGCAGTGCCGCAACCGGCAGTGGCAGTGCCGGCACCGCAGCAACCCTGCCTAAAGAAGCAGACATCAAACAAGGTGAAGAGTCTTGGGCGGTATATTTCGCGGTCGGCGCCGTCGACGCCAAAGAATTCATGGCAGCTAAAAACCGCACCGAAGCTATGGGCCTCACGCTCCACCACAAAGACCGCAGCTGCGACGTCACGCCCGACGCCACCGGCAAAGATAACGACATGTTGCTGTCGGCCTACTACAGCTCCGAAACCGACGCCAAACTGGTGGCCGACGCCTTTGGCCAGCCAGCCCCATGGGTCGGTAAAGTCAAAACCATGTGTTTGGATTGATACGTGCGGTGCCTGGCGGTGCCTTGCCGCTAACGAACAGCCGCTCGCTGGTAATTCTTTTTCGCAAAACAAACCGGCTGCGACAAGTTGGGGAGTTGCGTGCACAGCGCGCCCGCTTGCAGTTGCACATTCGCTGCAGACAACTGTAACCGGCCTTTGCCGTCTACCTTTCCTGCGGGTTTGCCATCGGGCCACGTGAATGCGCCCCATGCCTCATACGGCGGCGCTTCAACTCCTCCTCGGCCGGTGCCCACCCCGCCTAGCCCGCCGACAGTGGCGCGTGCAGCCTCGGGCGGTGCCATGGGCACGCGCAGCGCAACACAATTCATCTGCACTTCGACGGTGCGGCCGCCATCGTGCTCGCGCGGTCGCTGGCCAAACCCGCGATCAACGGCTGTCAGGTCCAGCACCGCAACGCCGCCTACGTGCAGCACCGGCGGCAATGCACAATATTGAGGCGGCAAGCTACGCACCATGTCCGTCCCACGCACGCGATCACAGCGGTCCTCCGCCATTAATAAATCGGCAAATGCCGCTGCCTCGTCGACGATCGAGGGAGCCTTCGATTTTTTAGTAGTTTTTTTGCTCGCTGTCGGCACCGCGGGTGTAGCTGCCGTGGATTTGCGTCGGCATTCCTGCAGGCGATCCGCTTCCGCTTGCTGTTGTTCTTGCTGAGCTTGCGCCGCAGTCATTACCTTGTCGCGATCACAAACCAACGCTTGCCCATGGTCAGGCAACGTCGCAACGTTGACACTCGGCACAACACCCAGCACCACCGCAGCGCTGTCAAACAACGGCGGCGGCAACGCATTGAGACCTAGCACCGTAAACCCGCCTTTGCCCGCCAGCATCGGGGTACCCGCCGTGAGCGCATACCCCGTATGGTCGGGAAACATCCGAACTTGATTGGCGCGCAGACGTGGCAACAATTCGCGTTTCGCAACAAACACACGAACCACGACGCGCCCCGTGTACCCACCTAACCCGCGATAGCCGGGCACACATTCATTTTTGCTACCTTCAGTGCGAACTTCAACGACATCGCCATAGTCGGCAACGACCTCCAGGCTCATCGTTTGATTGCCTGGCCGGGCCACTCCCACCGCTGAACGCGTGGCTTCATCCTTGGTCGCGAACAACACTTGGTCCTGCCGCACCACAACCCGCGAGCCCGGAGCCACCGGCTCCGCAGTGCTGGGACCAACGTGCAAGATCAAACATACTGCGGTGGC
>JAGPDK010000543.1 GCA_018057605.1 Kofleriaceae bacterium
CGGCAAAGATGCCTGGGTCGTTATGTTGGCGCGTCCGACGCTTGGGATATCACTAACTGCGGGCGTGCCACCAAACGCCACGATGCCCAACCCATTATTGAACCCACCTTTGAGCGGGCTGCTCACAAACTCCGCGTTAATCCAGGTGCTATTGGTGGCGATGTAATCCGGCAGACCATCGCCGTTGAGGTCAGTCAACAGGGAGGTTTGTGAAAGAAAATTTCCGCCCGGGGCTTCAAACGAACTCCGATTAATTTCAGCGTTGCGCGGCGTGCGAAAGAGGTGTGGATGCAAGCCCGGCCGGCTGGTTACAAACTGACCGGTGCCATCATTACCGAAAACTTCCCAATACGCCGGCTGCGATTGCAGCAAGAACGTTTGAGTCGGACTGTTGGCTTTCGCCAATGCCGGTTTGGTCGAGCTATCAGCCGCCGCGACCGTAAGCATATCGGCCAGCCCGTCACCGTCGATATCCGCCATGCCATTGCCCATCGCGCTGGGTTGACCAACCAACGTTGAGTCCGCGCCGTCGCTCTCCAACGGTTGCGGTTGAAGTTTGACGGCAGCAGTAGCGGCGAGTTGGCCGTTGCCGAGATTTTTGTAGATCCACCAAGGGTAGCCGCCGCATTTTTGATACGGTTTGTTGGCGCGATCACAATTGCTCGGTGGAATTGGATCAGGGTCATCCGTGAACGAACAAGATTCGTTCGAGATGCCAACGCCATTGGTACCGTAGCAGCCGCCAGCAATTCCGCGCCCGCAGGTTGAACCCGCATGCGACAATCCGGGGATGCATTGTTTGCTGATTTGGCCGTTTTGAATCGGGCAAAATGTGTTGCGCGAAAAACCATTAACCTCAGCTTGTTTGTAGTTGGCGTAGTTCAGAATACAGCCGTAGTCGCCACACTGCTCGCCTTCCTCTTCTGGAACTGCGCCAGGCCCCGTAGCACTGGCGAGATACGCGATACATCTCGACGGCGGTGGAGCGATGCTGCAATTTGGCGTGGCTAACGGAAACGTGCCGATTTCGGGATCGTACTGATCCTGATCGTAGTGCATGGCAGTGACCAGATCGGGCAGTGCATCGCCGTCCATATCCATCCAGCGATACGCCAAGTACGACCCGGTCTTTTCGCGCACGCCGTAGCAAGTCAAATCCGCTGCACCGTTATCGACATAGGTCAATTGCGCATTGAGCGAGCAACGATCGTTACCCGCCTTGGTTGCACCCCCACCAGCCGACCACGGCAAGCGCGGCAAGGTGATCGGCGTTTTCGCAACCCAACCCGTGGTGGTGTTGCGCCACCATTTTACTTTGCAATCATTGCTAACAGCGGAATCAATTTCGAGTTGGTCTGGGCGGCCGTCACCGTCGAGGTCCAGCAACAGCCGATCCACGGTTGGCCATTTTTTAAGCGTTTCGCGAAAACGCGTACCGGCCGAATGCGCCGTGGTTACGCTGCCGAAAGCGACGCCGGAGGGTGGCGTTAACGTTGGCCGCGCCGTGGTGCGGGTGAGCGTGGCATCGGCATAGGTGAATGTGACAGTCGGCAGGGTGACCAGGGTCGAGGTGTCGCCGTTGCTGATTGCGGTTTCACTAATTGTGTTGAGCTGCCGATATGGCGTGAAGGCACCATTACATGTGGCACTGGTTCCACCGGTTGGCACCGCGACGCCGGTCGAAACCGCGCCGGGGGTCTGGTAGTTCAAGGTGATGACGCGGTTGTGGGTGCGCACCGGGCCTTTGACTTGCACTTCAATTTTGCTCAGTGGCTTGCTGCCAAATAAACGCTTGGTGCCATCGCGGTAGTCGAGTTGCGAACCAACCGGTGGCGTGCCCAATGACATCACCCCGACCGTCGGTGTGCAGATCAGTTCGGAGCCCCAGGTCAGGAGGACAGCAGCGTGATCGCCGATGCCCGCGCCGGTGTTGCGGCCGTATTCGATCTTGGCCAGCGTGCAGTCGCCGTAGCCGCTACCGGTATAGGAATAAACAACTTCGTTGCCAAATGGATCGCGCGACGAGGTGAGTGGCGCAAAGTCATCCGATACGCCGAAGCAGTTAACGTTCGCAGCAGCCCCAAATTGGTGGGTCGTGCCATCGCTAGTACGCACCCGCCAGCGAAATAGTTCACCGGTGTTCATGCGCTCGTAGCGTGCAAAACTGCTGTCATTTTGTGCGCGGTAGCTGCGGAACGTCCCAGCCATGGCACCACCGGGTTCGGTCACACGAATCAACGGACGCCCACCAGCGAGGGTGCTCACGAACATGTCGTTGTCGCGTGGCTCAGCCAGATCTTGATCAGCCATGCCGCCGCTGGCCAGCGAGCTCTTCGATGTGTCCTTCTTAATGATCGGGACATCGAGGCTCCAGCCGGCCGCAATGCCGCCGTAGATCGAGCCTTGCGACGAATAACTCAGCGCCAGCGACGGCACCATGCCACCGCGGCCTGGTGGCATGACGATGGGATATGCGTATTGAAGCCCGCCGGTTTGGCTGGCAACCGACGCCTCCGCGCCGGTGAGCGCAGAACCTTTTGGCGCATCTGCGCCCATTTCAGGTGCCGCCGACGACACAATATCAGCGGGCGCAGCGTGCACAAAATTGCCAAAGCCAGCGATCGCAGCGAGTGCAATGGCCATGCAACGTTTGGCGATCAGCGCAACCGAAGTTGATTTTTTCATGGTGTGGCTCCGACGGCTTGAGCTGCTGGCGCGGCGATACATGCCGCAATCTCGGCGGAATCTGTTGCGGCGATGCCGCAACGCACTTGCCCAACGGTCAGTTGGTTGACGCACGACTGCATGAATGGCACGCCAATCGCTTGCTCGGCCGCGACACGTTGCGCCGCGCGATCCGTAGGCGTCAGCATCGTCAGATCAGCGACCCGATCGTCGACGATCCGCGTGCCCAGCTTGGCACACAATGCTGAGCTAGCTTTCTCGGTTAGCGCCGCGGCTGGTTCATCGCCATCACTCGACGACGATCCGCAGCCGCTACTAAAAAGTTGAAAACTTAGGCCAACGGCCAACGGCCAACGGCCAACGGCCAACGGCCAACGGCCAACGGCCAACGGCCAACGGCCAACGGCCAACGGCCAACGGCCAACGGCCAACGGCCAACATCTGCGAGCAGCGCTCGCGTCACACACCAAAACACCATACCTGCTACTCGCAGATTTTCATGATGATCCGCAAGCGCAACTCGGCAACGTTTTGGTGTACTCGCGCGAATTATTCAAAATCAGTCAGCATGTTGCGCGCAAATTCCGCAATGAAAGAAAAATGTCGATTTTCAGGAATTCCAGTTTCTGTGGATCGTCAGTTTCAGCACGATCGCACGGACGTGCGGACGTGCGGACGTGCGGACGTGCGGACGTGCGGACGTGCGGACTGGCGGACGGTCGGTCGGGCACACTTACGGTTGTGGTTGACATGCTACATTCCGATGGCGTGCGCACCTACTTGTTTCATTCGGTCTATTCCCTCATCGCAGCGACCGCGCTTGCGGCATGCTCAAGCCATACCGAACGACCAGCACGAACCTCAAACGCAACACCTACAAAATCTCACGCTGCAAACACCGACGACTCAACACCGACAGCCGCCCTACCGATTGATGATGCGGCGTTGCGCGACAGCACAACTATCCCACGCCCCGATGCCGCAGCGCAGTTCGCTGCTACTACAAACAATATCGCCGTCGCAACGCCAGCCAAGCCCGCTGACTTGGTCGACATCAGCCTAATCATCCCCGATGCCGTGATCGCCATGCGCTATGCGATCGCAAACAATTTCGTCGGACGTATCGTCTACCCTGTCAATCGTTGCCTGTTGCGGCGCGCGGTAGC
>JAGPDK010000544.1 GCA_018057605.1 Kofleriaceae bacterium
GCGGTGGTGGTCATTGCGGCCCGGCGTCGGCCGCAGTTGCGCTTGACGGGGTGGCTGTGTTGGCTTCTGCTGGGGGTTGGGCTGGTGCGATGGCAGCGTGCGCCTGCACTCAGCGTCGCTGATCTGCGGACGGTGGTGACAGTGCAAGGCGCGGTTACCTCGGTCGAGCGCACGGCGCCGCCCGACGGTGTTGCAAGTTATCGCGTCGTGGTTCGCACCGAGACCCAGCTGGTTGAGGTCCGTTCGGCGCAGCAGGTTTGGCCTGGTGACCAGGTGGCTGTGCATGGCCGGCTGCGCGCACCGCGAGCGCTCAACAATCCGGGCAATCACGGTCGCGTGCTGGCCGATGGCGCGCGTGGCATCGACGGTGTCATGACCGCGCCGCGAATGGAGATCGTGGGCTATCGGTGGACGCTTGGCCGGGTCGTTGCGCATTGGCATCAGGCGTGGCGCGCTACGCTCGATCGTTCGATACCGGCGGGGCCGGGCCGCGCTGTCACCGCCGGCGTTGTGCTGGGCGACCGTTGGGAATTTGACGACGCTATGAATCAACGCTGGCGCGATGCCGGTGTGTTTCATGCGCTTAGCGTAAGCGGCTTGCATCTGGTGGTGGTGGCCTTTGGCACGCTCGGTTTGTTGCGACGAGTCGTCGCACTGCTGCCGGTCGGGCAACGGCTTGATCCGGTGCGCCTTGCCGCAGCACCGGCGCTGCTTGCTGCGCTTGGCTACACGCTGCTTACCGGTGGCCAAGTTGCAACCTGGCGCGCCATGCTTGCCGTAACGCTGGTGATCGCTGCGCGGGTTGCGCACGTCCGTGTCGCCCACGTGCGGGTGTGGGGTGTGGTTGCCATGCTGATGATGGTCGTTGCGCCGCTTCAAGTTTTTGATCCATCGTTTCAATTGACGTTTTGTGCGACGTACGTTTTGATTGCATTGCCGTCGGAAGCGCCGATCGCCGTCGATAAACCGGCACGTTGGCAACGGTTGTTGCGCTGGCTTGGCCAAAGTTTTCGAGCCAGTGTTTGGGTAACCTTGCTTACCGCGCCGATCACGGCGTTTCACTTTCAACAAGTTGCCATCGCTGGCGTAGTTGCCAACTTGCTGGTCTTGCCGCTGATAGAATTATTGGTGATTCCTGGTGCGTTGTTGGCATTGCTCGGTGCCAGCGTGTGGCCCGAACTGGGTGATGCAGTGTTGCCGTGGGTGGGCCAGGTAGCGCGCGCCGCCAACGCGTTGACTAGCTACATCGCGGCGTGGGCACCGGTCGGTCACATTGGGCTCGCGCATGGCGTCGCCGCTGCATCAGCGGTCGCAGGGTTGGGTTGGTTGCTGGCTCGCCAGCGTCGCAGTGTTGCGGATTTGGTCGTTGTTGCCGTCGTGATTACCGCTTGGTCGCTGGGTGTCGATCGTCGTGACAGCGCAACACTGCGGGTCACGTTTCTTGATGTTGGCCAAGGCGATGCGGCGATCGTTGAAACGCCTGGCAACAAGGTGTGGCTCATCGACGCTGGCGGGTTTCCTAATCGTGACGGTATCGGCAAAACCGCCAGTGGCGATGCGGTGGTGCGTGCGTTGCGGGCGCGCGGCATTCATCATATCGACGACGTTTGGATTTCACATCCGCATCCTGATCACTATCTCGGCTTGTTGCGGGTGGTCGCGCAACTGCCGGTGCGCCGGCTTTGGCTGCCGGTTGGTTTTGATGAGGCAGCGGGCGAGTTCGGTCAGGTCGTGGCCCAGCTCGGTGCCTACGGGGTGCAAATTCGCCGGCCGCCGCTCGGCCTGGTAGCGGCGGAGCCGGGCTTGACGCTGCGGTTGTTGGCGCCGCGCTATGATCGAGGGGACCTTGCGGTGGTGCTCGCAGCGAGCGATCCAGTGCGCACGGTCAACGATAATTCCGCGGTGTTGCTGCTTGAATACGCCGAACGTCGCGTGCTGTTTCTTGGCGATATCGAACACGAAGGCGAAATGAACTTGCTCACGGCGTTGCCCGTCGTCGATGTCGTCAAGGTGGCGCATCACGGTTCGCGTACGTCGTCGGATCCGGACTTGGTCGAGGTGGTGCGGCCCGCTATCGCGGTGATTTCGTGTGGCTTCGCCAACCCATTTGGCTTTCCGCACCCGGAGGTTCTGGCGCGCTGGCAACAGGCAGGCAGCCGGGTGCTGCGCACCGACCAAGATGGTGCGATTACCGTGCAGATTGCACCAGATGGTGCGTTGGCTTGGCGACGCGAAGTTGCCACTTGGACCAGTCGGTAGCGCTGCGAATTCTGTATACTTGGGGCGTGTCGTCGAACCCCCATGAGTCCGCAGCGTCCGAAATCGACCGTGAAGAATTTGAAAAGGCGGTGGTCCAAGGCAATGAACAATTGCGGCTAGGGCAACCTGGCATGGCGGCACTGCATTTTCAGCGAGCGTTGGATCTCGACGCTGGCAACGGCCGAATTTTGGCGATGCTGGGCTTAGCGCATTTTCGTGCCGGTCAATTTGCGGAAGCAAGGCCGGTGTATCAAGCGTTGATTAACCGGGCGCCGCAAGATGCTTCGCATCGCCTGAATCTTGGTTTGGTGAATCTAAAACTCGGTGACGCTGACGCTGCGATTGCGATGTTGGAAAGCAGCCGTGCGATTGATCCGAGTTCGGGGCGGGCCGTGAGCTACCTCGGCTTGGCGTACGCGCGTGCGGGTCGATTTCTCGAAGCGTATCGTGGTTTTTTGCTCGCCGGGCAGCACGACTTGGCGACCGAAATTGAACAGAATTTAACCAGTGAGCAGCGCGCCACCATTGCGCGTGAACTGCCGCGACGCGGCGGCGCGGGCCTCACCGAGCCGCCACCGTTGGCGGTGGCACCGGCTCCGGCGACGGCTGACGCAGACGATGCGTCCGTCGACGCAGCATTCGATGCGATGGACGCAATGGAGGCGAGTGATGCGGGCGCGACCGTCGAGGACGCGGCACCGGAGGTTGTTCCGCCCGAGCCCAGCACCAGCGATTCAGGTCAATTTGTGTTGCCACGCCGATCGTCTCCGAATGTCGGCGTGCCTGAGGTTCGGTCAACGAGCGGCGCAGCGACGGCGATTTCGCGTGCCGTAGCGCAAGCGGCTCCGGCGCTGGGTGCGGCGCGCACTGAACTGCCACCGCAGCGGGGCGCCGTCTCGACCGCGACGTTGGATGAGCCGACGGGGATTATCGCACTATCGGTCTATGCCACCACGCAGTTGGTGCGGCCGGATGAAACTACGTACGCTTTTACGGTTGCGCCAGGTGGTCAGTTGATGGCTCGGGTTGAGCAACGCTTGTGGTCGCGCAACGATGGGGTTGTGCTGATCGGCGGTGCCCTCGAGTTTGAACCGGCAACACGACGCATTCGCGGCCAACAATCTACCGAACGCTTTGCGCCGCTCGGCCGTGATGTCATGGTGGTGACCGGGCAAGGTTATTTCGTCGTCGATCCCGGCGACGGCCATTTTACTGCGGTTGCGCTCGACGACGATATTTTGTATTTGCGCGAAGACTTGGTCTACGCGTTTGAAGGCACGCTGCGTTGGGAAAATGGCAACGTGCCGGGCATGCGCGGGCAATTTGCCGTGGTGCAATTTCGCGGCGATGGCGCGGTCGCGTTGCATGGCCGACCCTTGATGCGGGTGAAGCTTTCGGCCAATGCGCCCTGCACCGTGCCGGTCGCCTTGTTGGCAGGCTGGATTGGCCGCGTCGTGCCGCGCGCGGTCAACGCGGCCGACGGCGGGCCGGTCACCATGGTGGAGTGCAGCGGCGAAGGCGTCATATTACTTGAGCCGTCGCAGCGTCGCAACGAGCCACCACGGTGATGCCGCTGGCGTGGGC
>JAGPDK010000545.1 GCA_018057605.1 Kofleriaceae bacterium
CGGCGCCGTCACTCCAATGTTGCGCAGCGTTGGAGGGCGGTAACGGCCACGGTCGGCTTCGACCAACGTGACTTCCCACAGGCCTTGGTCAGTGATCGGATACTGGCCATTGTTTACATTGTATAATCCGGTGTTAAAAAACCGTGGCGTCGCTTGCTCAACCGAGGCGTCGTCGGTTGCCAAGGTGAAATTGAAGCCACCATGGCAGTGATGACACTGCAACTCTTCGCTGTTAAAAATCTCGCCACCACGTTTTTCCGCCTCGGTCAGGGCGGCGGCATTGCCGCGACGAAATTGATCGTAGCGTGAGTTGCCGGAAATTAATCGCCGTTCAAACGCCGAAATGGCGCGCACAATATTGGGGAAATCAATCGGTGCAACTTGGCCAGGAAAGGCCGCGGCAAACAAACCCGGGTACTTTGCATCGGCGGCAAAACGGCCCAAGATTTCTTGTTCGAACCCGGTGATGCCGATTTCAATCGGGTGTTTGCCTTGCAGCGGCACCAACGCTTGCAGTTCAAGCGTTGTTAGAATGTTGTTGGCCCAGGTTTGCGTCGGGTTGTAGACCACGTTGGTCAACTGCATCGCATTGCGGCGCAACGGATCACCGGTGGAGCCGGTGGCGGCGACTAACCCGTCGCTAAATGCCTTGGCTTGTAGGTGACACGATGCGCAGGCCTGGGTGCCGTTGCCCGACAGCCGCTTATCATAAAACAGGTGACGGCCAAGCTCGGCCAGCTCGATGGTGAGCGTTTGGCCAGGCGGCAACCGTGGTACCGGAAATCCAACCGGCAAGGGCAAAGGCCAGGTTGCCGCCGGCGCGTCGGGCCGGGCATCAACTACGTTGCCGTCGGTGTTTGCACCATCGACGGGCGTCGACGGTGAGTCGCCGCACGCCACGAGCCCAAGTCCGACGATACCTATCATCCACGGTAGCGCCCGCATATTACTCAACCTTGAAGAACGATTGTGGTAGTGCCGCATTACCTTCGAACGCTAGGCCAAGCTGCGGGAAGATGGTGTTGCAGTCAGTGTCGCCTGGAAACGACATACAACCTGGGGCGGTCATCGGTGTGTTGACTTTGAGGTCAGCACCGGCCAGCACTGGCCCGACATCGGCAACGATTTTGCTGGTGCCCAAGGTGAAACCCGTCAAGTTGGCGGCTACCCGATGTGAATTGGTGCAAGGCGCGGTCGGTGGCAGATTGGCTTCGGGGCCAACACACCCGGTGGATCCCAAATGCAGATTGAACGCCGGCACGTTCCCGCCGGTGATTTTGCCTTCGATCTTGGCAAACTTGTAACCACCGCGCCAATTCCACGACATGCCCGACGCTATACCGGTGGTGTTGAGTGGGCCCGGCGCGCCGGCAGGGTCAATGTGGTTTTGTGCTTCAGGCACACCCATGGTGAACGTCACGCCGTTGTACGTGCCTGCGGGCACCGTGCCGACGATGCTGGTGTAGGTCGCAGTGGTGCCCATTTGACATGCGCCCGTGCCATTTTCGAAATCAAGCAACGCCAAGCCGTTGGCCGCTTGATTGCTGTTGACGGTGAGTGTCACGGGTACCGGCGTGCCGCCACCGGCAGGAATCAGTGCAACGTCCGAGACAAAGAAGCGGAAATCTTGGCCGGTGTAGGAGGCATCGGTGCTGCCAACGCCAGTGTAAACTTGGTCACAAGCGAAGGCCGTGCCTTTGACGCGCGCGACAAAAGGAATGGTAACGGCGATGGGCGCAGGAGGTGCATCAACCTCGTGGTGTGCATCGTGCTCGTGTTGGTGGGCGTCGGGCGCGGCGGTGGTGCTGTCACCGCAGGCGAGGAGCAATGAAGTTGCGTAGGCAGCGAACGCGAACGGCGAAATTTTTGAAATAGACATGGTTGAAGTACCTCTACTGAAGTGAAAAAATTGAATTAAAATGATGACGCACCGCCAAGCCGACGCCGCAGCGAGGACCCCAACGTGCACATCCAAGACGTCCGAAAATCGGACGTGCCTAATTACTAGTTATTGGATTCAAACTACGTTAGCTGCGCGGCGGCGGTGCATCAGGTGACACCGGCAATCGCGACAACAACGGGCAGGCCAGTGGAACACCGGGCTGGGTCGTAGTTTGCTGAAGTAGGACCAGCAGCGGCACGCTGATTCGAACTGGGGCATCGCTGGCCAACGCGGTAATGCTGGCGTTGGGCCCACACTTGTTCATCGTGGGCGCAGGCAACTTTTGCTCGTCGGCTTGGGTTTCCGTGGCCGGCTGGTTGGCTTGGTCGGTGTCGTCTTGATGCGCGACGGGACAATCCGGGCAACCGCAACTTTCGTCGCTGGCGTGTTCGCCACAGCAGCAGCTCATCATGCCGTAATGCAAACCGGCGGCGGCAACCCGCAGCACGGAACCGGCAAGCATCACGAGCACAATCATCACACTGAGCAGCGCGCGCGCTACGTGGCTGATTGAACCTCGAAAATGCACTTTGGCAAGGTAGCGCTTCAACTCGGTCGGCGCAAGGGTGTTCACGACGGGCAGATTGCCGCAGTGATCGTTGACGCATATTCTGCGCGAAAGATCGAAAAGTGGCTGAGTGTTCTACGATGCCCCGTCGATGCGACCCAACGCGCGTTGCAGTTGCGCCCATGCTCGGGCGCGTTGCCATTCGGCGCTGATCAAATTGCCTTCGGCCGTGGTGACTGCGGTTTGCGCATCGCCTAATTCGATTTGACTACCAAGGCCAGCTTTGTAGCGCGCATTGGCTAAGTTGAGCTGAGCGTGGGCCGCGGCTACAGCTTCGGTTGAGGCGGTAACATTGGCGGTATTGGCGATGATTTGGGCCCGCGCTGATTCGAGTTGCAACTGCAGCGAAATGAGCAGCGCGTCGCGTTGTGCGAGCGCAGTTGCCACCGAAGCGGTTGCGATACTCTTGTTTGCTGAACGGCGTCCACCGTCGAGGAATTGCCAAGACACCGTCAACCCGGCGATCCAACTTGGCTGTGGCGTCCAGTCATTGCTGTTGGGGTTCCACTGGGTTTGCGCGGTGGCGCTTAGGGTTGGACGGCGTTCGGCGCGAGCGGCATTGACGCTGGCCTCGGCGGCGGCTACTTGGCGATCGAGCTGCACAAGTTCGGGTCGTTGCTTGCGTGCCAAGGTAACTAAATTCGCAAGCGAATCGGGGTCATCGCGCGGTGGGATGGGCCAGTTGGGATCAACATTAAATTCGGATGTGACCGCTACTGCACCAATCGCCGCTCGCAACGATGCTAGCGCGACGGCAGCGTCACTTTGCGCTTGCGCTAAGGCCGAGCGGGCGTTGGCAGCGCGGGCTTGCGCTTGCACAACTTCGATGGGATCTTTGGCTTGGGCCGCAACAAAGCGCCGGGCTTGATCGAGATGCGCCGCTTCGTTTTCGACGGTGGCGGTCACGGAAATAACCAAGCGGGCGCGGGCCACAGCGTCGAGATAGGCAGTGGTTACAGCGTTGGTAATATCCAACATGGTGGTGGGCATCACGGCGTCGCTCGCAGCGGCATTGGCTTGCGCGACGCGCACGTTGGCACGCGTCAAGCCGAAATCGTAGATGCGCCAGTTGGCTTGGGCCGAGACGCCAGTGGACAGCGTCGGCACCAGGAATCCGCCGGTCGGGCCGTTGCTAGAGCCATCGGTCATCGACGCTGACAGGGTGGCGGTAGGGCGCAGCGGCGCACCGGCGAGATCAATGCGTGCATGGGCTGCGTCGATGCTGGCTTGGGTGCTGCGAATCGACGGGTGTTGCTGCCTCGCGATGGTTAAGGCTTGTTCGAGCGACATGATTTCGCCGGGCGGCATCGGCAGCTTTGGCGGCGGCGT
>JAGPDK010000546.1 GCA_018057605.1 Kofleriaceae bacterium
CTTTTGGGCCTACTACTATCCTTCGGTTGGCTCGCGCGTGTGTGCGGTTACGACCCAAGTTGGTGGCCCTGAGGGCTACAGCGTGTGTTGCCCTGATCCAGCTAACCAAGCGATATGTGACCGACTGCTCGGCAACTAATTTTACGTAAAGTCAGCGCCGCGCCTATCCAAGTAGGTCATCAACGGCGCCAATCACCGGTGGCGGAATTTCATGACCACCGGAAAAGGGCACCCAGGTAACGTCGGCACCAGCATCGCTGAGCAGGTCTGAAAGTTGCTCGGCGATGGCAAACGGCAACAGTTGATCGCGCCGGCCATGGCTCATCACGATCGGGCAGCCCTTGAGTTTGGGCATGCGCTTTTGCCATGCGGTGGAATTGAGGAGCGTCCCGCTCATCAGAATCAAGCCATCGGGGCGCTTGTCTCGATACAACGCAGCGTCGAGCGCCAACATCGCACCTTGCGAAAATCCGCCGAGGATAACCTTGGTAGGTTTGTACTGCACAATCAACGCGTCGAGCAGCGCGTTGACTTTGCGCCGAGCGTCGGACAACCCTTCCGGAATTTCGCTGCGCCGATCGCGTGGCCGCCCAGAGGCAATGTCGCGCTCAAGCTCCTCGAGATCGAGCCGCCACCACGCTCGTGAATCACCGTAGAGGCCCCCAAGTTCGATCGGTGCCTCGGGCATGGCGTAACGAGTTGGACCAGCGCCACGCAGTTCGTGCGCCATCGCCACTAAGTCATTGCCGGGCGCACCAAAACCATGCAGCAATACCACCAATGCAGCGGGATCTTGCGCGGGATGGGTCAACCAGACGTTCAGGCCAGCAATCAACGCAGGTGTAGACATGTTCGCACAGCATCACGGCACGGCTATGCTTGGCAAGCTGCCGTGAACCAGAGATGATACCAGCATGGCACCAGCGACCGTGATGGCCTTGATATTCGCTGCCGCGATGGCGGCGTGCGGCGCGGCGCAAACCAACTCGCTGCCTCCAGCATCAAATGATCACGGCACGTTCACGTTGCGCGTGAACAATGAAGCGCGCGGCAGCGAAACCTTCACCATCGTAAAACGCGGCAGCCAAGTGCACGTACGCTATCAAAGCAACCTAGACATCGGCGGCGCGAACGGCAGTGAACAAAGCCGCGGCGACATGGTGTACGCCAGCAATTGGCAGCCGCTCAGTGGCACGATTAACGCCAAAAACCAACTCGAATCGCGCAACGTAAAACTTGGCGGCCTGCCACTTGCGATATCCACGCACACCATGCCAGGCGGCATGGTCGGTACCATCACTGCAAAGCGTCCGCCCGACATCTCGCTTGCCGACGACAGCGTGGTGCAATTCACTGCGTTTTGCGCCATTCAACGCATTGGTTTGCTGCAGGCGTTCCCGGCGGTCAAAGCCGTGGTGACCGAACAAGCCCACCAACATAATCTGCGTCGATATGCGATTGATCTCGAAGGCAAAGGCGTGGTTCGCGCATTATGCGTTGGCTCGCAATTGGTGGGGATCGAAGAAACCACGCACAATTTTTCGGCCACGCGCGTCGGAGCCGAAGCCCACGTCGCAGCGATTCTGGCGCTGCCCGATACCGCCGCCGCGCCGCCACCAACTACTGCCACGCCAGCCGCGCCCGGCCAAACTCAACCAGCTCCGCCGCCCACACTGTGAAGCCCCGGTCGCCAGTACGTGGTCCATCGCGCCGCGAATGGTTGCGGTGGCTCGCGTTAACCAGCGCAAGCCTCGGCGTCGCAGCGAACTGCGGTGACAACGCGACACAAACGCCTGCGCCGCGCGATATCACCGCCGCCGTGCTGGAACCTGCGCCCGATGGTTTTGTGGTCGCAATTTGGAGCGCGCAAGCCGTGCGGGTCTTCGTGACCGTCGAAGATGTCGCATCCGGCATCAGCGTGGCCACACAAATTCATACCATCGCAGCCACCGACAGTGCCCACGCCTGGTTCACGGGGCTCGCGCCAGCGACCCGCTACCGCGTCATGCTTGAGTTTGCCGACGGTCGTGAGTTGGGGCCGTACCTGGCGCAAACCCGCCCGCCGCCTGACAGCAACGCACCGCTGCGTTTATTAGTCGCGGCGGATATCGACCCATCGTCGGATTATGAATCGCCGATTTTCGCAGCGATGACGCAGTACGCAGCTGACTCGGCGGTTTCGATTGGTGATTTTCCGTATGCCGACAACGGCCCCAACGTCGCAAAGACCGTCGCTGCCTATCGCGCCGTGCATGCCGATGCACGATCAACACCCAAAATTGCCCGCTGGCTGGCGTCGTCAACATTGTGTGCGATCTATGACGACCACGAATTTCGCAACGATTGGGCACCGCGATTTGTCGCATCTGAAGCCGAGCGTTATGCCGCTGCGATGCAAGTGTACGACGAGTTTTTTCCTCAACCTGGCGCTGCGCCTAATGTGCGTTATCGGGTCTGGCAGTGGGGCGCCCAAGTCGACGGATTTATGCTCGATTGTCGACGATTCCGAGCCGAACCAAGCGACCCCGCCGGACCACAGAAATCCATGTTGGGCGCAGTTCAAAAACGATGGTTTTTACAGCGCCTGGCCGCAAGCACCGCGCCGTGCAAACTGATCTTCACCTCGGTGCCGCTCGACTTCGGCGTTGGCAATGAACATTGGAATGCCTACGCGCACGAACGCGAAGAAATATTTGCAGCCATCAGTGCCGCCGACATTCGCGGCGTGGTGTTCATCAGCGCCGACCAACATTGGTTTGAAGCGCGGCGCTACGATAACGGTGCCCGAGAATTTCAAATCGGCGCGGTGGCGCGTGGCATCGGCGAACCGCCGCCGCTGCGGGCCGGCATTTTGGCTCGGGCCTTGACCTACAATTTCGCCGCGCTTGAAATCGCCGACGGCCAAATCCAGTTTCGAGCGTTAGACGCTGATGGCAAGCTGCTGTACGGCGAGCTGCTTGACGCGGGCAGTTTGCGCATTCAGCAACCGCTGGGCCCACGGCGCGCTTAGCAGCCCTCCACAAGATCGCAAGTGAAGGTTCAAGCATCGCTCCGCCAGAAGCTGGTTTTTCGCGCATGGCGTTCACCTAGTTCGGCCCGATAGAGCAAGTGCGGTGTCACGCCACGCCAATCTGAAATTGTTAGCGCAGCAGCATCAAGCGCAGCCAAGTATTTTCGACCGTGGCCATACGCCTTTAGGCGCGCGTTTATGAGAATATCGTCGAGCAGCGCTCGCCAGATCAACGTTGCAGCCAGTATACGCTTGCGCTTCTTGAGCGTCGTCGCCAGTTCAGGCAAATCAAAGTAGTCGCGGCCGTTGAGCTGGTCGGCATGTTTAAGCACATGAGCCTCAGCATCGCTATCAAAACCAAACTCGCACAAAAACTCGACATCGCCGACGTGCAGTTGCTGACTTTGCAAAATCGCCGCACGTTCGGACTGCATTAACTCGCTACGTTTCGGCTCACCGACGATCGCCAGCAGTGCTTCGAATGCAGCCGCTGAACGTCCGCGCTGAAATTCGCGCAGCGCAGCGGCATCACGCTCCACAGTATCGCCTTGGGCCTGAGCGATTTGAATGCGCAGCTGATCCGCATCACTTTGCGAATGAATACTTATGTCTTTGATCTGCCGCAGCCAACGCGTGGCACCCAACGGATTGCCAGCGGCCAAATACACTTGGGCAATCTCGGTACAATACTGGTTGCCCGGATATGGGGTCGACGCCAGTATCAGCCGCTCAAATAGCGCGGCATTGTGACGTTGTTTCGCCAACGAACGCAAAAGCAGATCACCAGGCAAGCTATCAAAATTATATGGCCTATTGGCAC
>JAGPDK010000547.1 GCA_018057605.1 Kofleriaceae bacterium
CCCGGTTCGATGTTGCCGATACAAACCATATTGCCGCCGATGCACGACAAGGTGCCGCGTTGACACGGGGCAATGCCACTCGCGCCACAGCCTTGGCCAATGTCGGGCTCGTCTTCTTCAAATTGCCCATCACAATCGTCGTCGATTCCATTGCAAAGATCGGTCGGCGACGTCGGGGTGCAACCAGGCGTGCAGGTGATGCCTTCGTCGATGGCGCCGTTGCAGTTGTCATCGATGCCGTTGCACAGTTCAGCGACCGGCGTGGCGCCAGGATTGGTGATGTCGCAGGTGACACCAGCGCCGTTGGCCGCACACACCAGGGTCCCGGTGCCGAGGCATGCCCCGATGCGGCCATCGTTACACGCGTTGCCTTTTTCCGGGAAATCTTCGTCGATGCGGCTGTCACAGTCGTCGTCGAGGTTGTTGCAGGTTTCAAACACAATCGAACCCGACACGATTTGCGCTAAGGCATTGGCAAGTTGGTCTTCGTCGCCGACCAGGAACGCCGTGGCGGTACCGCCAGCAGCCGCAATGGCATTGAGTTGAGCTTGCTCGGTTGCTTGCACGGAGAAGCCGACTACAAACGTATCGATGCCGACCGCTCGCAACGCCGTCGCTTCAGCAACGGGATCACCTTGGCAGCTCTCGGCCCCGTCGGTCAGCAGAATCACCCCGTAGCGTCGACAACCGCCGGCTGCAGCCGCATCACATTGTTTGATCGGCGCCATGTAGTCTTTGGCGGCTTGCAGGGAATTTGCCAACGGTGTTGGCCCGGTGCCGCGCAGTTCGCAGTCTCCACCTGCGCAGAAATTGCCTTCGACCGTGCCGGCATTGAACGCGGTTTCTTTGTCATCGAGCCAGCTTAGGTATTGGTTGATGTCGGCACCAAAGCCCACCAACATATCGGCGCCGCGCCGAGGCGGGCCACAGTTGCCAGCGTAATTGATACATTCGTCGCCTGGCGAGGTTTTCTTAACCGGGATGGTGCCGATGGAGCCACCGTTGACGTTACATACCGTGTTGCCGGTATTGTTGACGGGGTTGTCGTAGCTGCAACAAATACTGCTGCATTCAAACCATGGTGCCATCTGGCAACTGCGATCGACCGAGGTGTCTTGGTGGTAACGCGCTAAGGTAAAGTCGATTTCAGGATAAGCCGAAATAACCGTGGTCAACGCGTTTTTAGCTTTGAACAAACGTGAGTCATCGGCTTTGTTGTTGCCGTTTTGATCGAGGCCCGGGTGATCCACGGAACCATCGCCAAACGTTGGCACCGCAGCCAATGAACCCAGCATGGAACCGGAGGTATCAACGATGACGGTGAACCGCGCGCGGGTGTCAGTGACTGGGCCGATGCAGGTCGGCACGTCGGCGGGGCAGCTTTGCGGAATTCCGCCGACACAGGCCGGTTGCGACACGCCGGCGCAGCTCAAGTCGCCCAACCCTTCGTCGACTTGGTCGTCAAAGTCGTTGTCAAAGCCATCGCAAAATTCGCCGACATAACCACCTGAAATTTGCAGCTCACCGACGCCACCACCAGCTTCGCCTTGGCAAATGGTGCAGGTGCCACCGACGGCGCCGCTCACATTAAACACCGATTCGTCGGCAATGTTGGAGTTGATCGAAAGCACCGACACGATGCCGCCGCCGCCGCCGCCACCGCAGTCATCGCAGGTGCCGCTTTGTTGCGCGCCGGCGCATTCGCCGGTTGGGTCGAGCGCGCCTTGGGTGTCACCGCCGAGGCCGCCGCTGGAGGTAATCGATGCCGTGGCACCGATGGCGACGTTGTCGCCAACGATGAAAATGGTACCGCCAGCGCCGCCGCCCGCCGAGTCGTTGCCATCGCCGCAACCACGTTTGCCGTTGGCGTCAAGGATGCCATTGACGGTGATCGCGCCGGTTTGGGTGGCGTTGACGGCAGCGAGCACGATGCGCCCGCCGCCTTTGCCTGCGGTATTTAAAACTCTACCGTCGTTGTCTCGGCATCCTTTATCACCGCCCGACGCGCCAAATTCCGGCTGATAGATTGAATGGAAAAAGCCTTCGCCTGCCACGGTAGGTAAGCCGTCATTTCCTGCGCGGCAATTGGATTGATTGGTACAGGTCGGCACACCCATCGCGTTGTACGCAACGGTGTTGCCACAGTCCTCTTCAAAGTCGCGCGGGAATAGTTGCGGTGGCGCAATATCTTTGGTGCCTCGGCCACCGCGGCCGAAGTGGGCGCCACCGCCGCCAGAGTCGCGCACGGCGCAGCCGCCGCGCCCGCCAGCGATGGCTGTTGGCCCTTGGCCATCGCCGCAAATCAAGGTTTGATAACCCGAGCCACGCGCCACGATGCGCGAGGTCGCATCAATCGTAATCGTTGTTGCGCGCAATTCAAGATTGCCGCTCATGCGTTTGTCGCCGCCGGCGTACGGCACGACTTCGATGCGACCGCCATTGACAATCGACACGCTGCCAAAGGTGTAAACTCCTGCGAGTTGGCAGGTGATGCCATCCACGGTGAGGTTGGCTCCGGTGGTGTCACAAGGTGCCGCTACCGCAATAGAGACCATTGCCGATAGCAGCGCTACTACAAGTACTAGGCAGCGCAGCATTGCCAACAGTGTATCGCGAGAACGCGCGTCTTTGGTGGCGCGACCGCGAACGATTTATTTGCTTACTTCGACCCACAGCGGCACACGTATCCCGTCGCCGTCGCCGACGATAAGACCACTGCGCCGTAGCTCAACCTGGCCGCGACCAGCAAGTGCATACGATGAGCTCAGCGAGTATGTGCCAGGCGGCACGTTTTCAAAGCGAAACTGGCCGAAGTCATCGGTGACTTCTTGCTGCAGGCCCAATGGTGAACCGTCCGGCATGAGCGAAATCGCAGCGCCGACTACCCGGCCGCGCGTTGAGCTGTCGGTCAAGGTGCCTTCGATGCGGGCAGTTTGCGGCGCCATGTTTTTGGGACGAAAGCGCACTATGGCGCCGTCTTGTCCGTTGCCGTAGCTCTGCACCGTGATGTCGGGGTGGCCGAATGCAAACGAAAGATCGATCGCTACCGATTCGCCGGCAACAACGATCACATCATGGGCGGTGATGGTTTGGCCGGCAAACGTTCCCATCACGGTGTAGCGTCCAGGCGCAAGTTGTAAAAACTGATACAAGCCGCGGTCTGAACTCTTGCGGGCGTAATTCGTACGTTCACCTTCGCGTCGCGCCAAGATGGTTGCCAGCGCGACCGGATCACCGGAATCCGCGTCGCGCGCGATGCCTAGAATCGCGCCTTTAGTTGCGACCACCGGTTTGTGTTGCGTTGCACCACAGCTCGTTGTGCTGAACAGCAGAGTCAATCCGATGGTTATAAGTAAACGCAGCACTCGAACACTCTGCCACATTTGTGCGCAGTTGGCGGGCCACGATCGCTAGCTACGCTATCATCCGTTGGCCGCTGTTCGCGTAGTCGCTCAGTGCTGGTCGCAGGAGCCGTCGCACTAAACAGAAACGGCCAATGAATGATCCATAAAAAACGCGCTCATACACCTGGTGTTGACCGCTTGCTCGCCCGCCGCGCATCACACCAAATAGTCGATGCACCTCGCATAGTCGATCGGGCCGCCAGTCCATTTTAATGCGTTGCTGTTGGCCGTAATGGCGAGCGCGGCATGGACATCGTGTAACGCCGCGAGGCCACGTCGCTGGCCAACGTTGGTCGGGCGGGCTGGTTGTGCGTCGATGATTCGGTTGCGGTGGTCGAAAAAATCCCAGCCATGGGCATTGGCGTCGACCCGGCAGCCGCCTTCGTGCAGCAGCGTATGGTGAGCACTACCCAACAACATGAGAT
>JAGPDK010000548.1 GCA_018057605.1 Kofleriaceae bacterium
CACCAGCACCACGGTACGGCCAATGCGCGCTTGGCGCAGATTGTTCAAGATGGTGCGTTCAGTTTCAGCGTCAACCGAGGACAGGCTGTCGTCGAGAATTAACATCAACGGTTGACCGACTAAGGCTCGGGCTAACGCGACACGTTGACGTTGACCACCGGACAGGGTAATGCCGCGCTCGCCAACGATAGTGCGCAGCCCGTCAGGCATGCGGGCTAGGTCCGTGCGCAGCCCCGCGGTGTCGGCGGCGGCGATTACGCGCGGGTCGGTTGCGTTGTCACGCCCGTCGCTGTTTTCGCCGAGGCCCATGGCAATGTTATCGGCGATCGACATCGAGAATAAGAACGCGTCCTGTGGTGAATACCCGATCGCGCCGCGCAGCGACGCTAGCGGAAGGTCGGTGATGTCGCGGTCGTTCATGATGATGCTACCTGCCGGTACCTCTACCAACCGCATCATTGCGTCGACCAGCGTGCTCTTGCCGCCCCCGGTTGGGCCGACCAGCGCGGTAATGGAACCCGACGGCAAATGAATCGAAACGTCGGAAAGCAACGCGCGGCCATCCACCGTGATGGTTAGATGCTCCGTGCGCACGTCGGGTGCGCGGTCGCTAGCTTGCAACGCCGGGCCCGGGCCGTCGACGATTTGCGATTTGGTGCGCAGCACGGCGTCGAGGCGGCTCCACGAACCCCGGCCACGCTGCAACAATGAAATCATCCAACCAAGCGCAAGGGTTGGCCACACCAAGCGAGCCAAGTAGCCGTTGAATTCGAACAGTTGGCCCATCGCAATGCGATTCTCAACCACGGCGACGCCGCCAACCCAGAGCGCAATAATGACGCCAGCTGAGGCCAACGCACGCAAGTTTGGTTCGAGCAGCAAACGGGTGCGGGCCAGGTTCATGTTGGTGTTGAGCACTGTGGTCGACGCTTTGGCAAACCCCGCGCGCCGAATAGGCTCGAGCGTATAAGACTTGATGATGGCAATACCGCCGAGGTCTTCTTGCAAGCGCGCTGACAATGCGCCGGCTTGGGCTTGCACCGCTTGCGAGCCTCGATAGATATGGCGGCCCATGACCTGGCCGATGAGATAAATGAGCGGATACGGCGCGATCGCCGCAATGGTCAAGACCGGGTCGATTCGAACCATCATTACCAATACGGTTGCGAACGCAAACGCGGTATTCGCCAAGTTCAAGATGCCGGCCCCCCACATCGCGCGGACCGTTTGCACATCCGAGGTGATCCTCGACATGGTCTCACCGGTTGCATGCAGCCGATGGTAGCTGGCGTCGAGGTGTAGCAAGTGATTGAACAAATCGCTGCGTAGATCATATTCCGCTGCGCGTGCGGCGTTGAAAATTGTGATGCGTGAAATGATTCGCGTGACTGCGGTAGCCAAGGCAAAACCTGCCATCCATAGGCACAAGGGTAGGACCCGCTGGTAGTCGGCCGCGCGAATCGCCTCAACCACCAACCCGGTGGTCACGGGTATGCCGAGAAAAAAGCCGTTGGTGGCGATGAGCATGAACACGCCCCACGCGATCGACCGGCGGTAGGCCGCAAGGTGCGACCATGCGCCGATTTTGTCGGCCGACAACATTCGCGCCGGTGTACTCCTGTTGCGGCATAACGACAACCAGTCCAAGGGGTTTCGGCGCAATAACGAGATCGCACAATCCGGATCGTAGACCGAAGATTTCGTCGTGATTGTGAGGCGTTGTCGCGTTGTCTCAGTCGCCTGCGACGCGTAGCATTGGCCCGTGGCTGACCTGGCGATTGCGCTGTCTAATTTTTTGAATGATCCAGTTGACGCTGACACGCAAGCGCAACTCGTACAAGCATTGGCGGTTGCAGCAGGGCAGGCGCAAACCGCGCCGCAGCTGGCGGCCGCCCGGCACGCACTCGTTGACCATGAACAGGTCCTGGCGGCAGTGTGGTTGCTCGATGCTGAGTTGGCGGCGGTGCCGGCCTCAGATGTTTCACGCCGGCTGAGTTTGCATCTTGAAAAAGCTAGCCTTCTCGACGAAGAATTGTTTGACGCGGAAGCTGCCAAGGCCGCCTTGCGCGAAGCGTTGTTGTTGCGTGGCAATGACACGGCAGCCAAAGAGCAACTCGGCGAGATCGAGTTGGCCCAAGCGAATTGGCAACAGTTCGCCGACAAATTTGCCCAAGAAGCTAGCGGTTCGACTGACCGCGCGTTGGCCACGTCGTTGCGCCTTTCCGCCGCCGCTGTGCTCATTCGCTTCGCGCCTCCGACGGCCGCTAACGCAGCGGCAGTTGTCGCGCATTTGCGGGCCGCGATCGAAGTTGATGAACAAAATGGCCGGGCTTGGTTTCATTTGGTGCGGCAGCTCGGTGCGGCAAATCGTTGGTCAGACGTGGCGACCGTGCTGCAAAGCCGAGCCGAGAAAATTACCAAACGCGAAGATCTGGCACGGGTGTTGGCTGCGCTAAGCGCTGTGCAGCGCGAGCACTTGCAGCAAGCTAGCCTGGCGGCCTCGACGGCGCGTCGGGCGTTAACACTGGCGCCGAGCTATCGCAGCGCAGTGCGCACGGTGGTGCAAGATCTCACCGCTGCGGGCGACTGGGCGGGTGTAACAGAGGTGCTCGCGGCAGCAATTAAAGATCGCCGAGGCTTCGATGATTCGACGCATCTCGATTGGCTGTTGCATGCTGGTGACGTGTGGTGGCAGCAGCTCAACGATCTAGACCGCGCCGAAGAGATCTTTCGGCGGGTACGGCGCGTCGCACCTGCGAATGATCGCGCGGTCGAGTTCTACCGCGCTTACTACGCTGCGCGCGGTGACAGCGGCAAGCTCATCGCGCTGTTGCGCCAAGTCGAGCGGGCTATTTCTGAAGTTGGAGTTGAAGGCCACGGGGCGCCCGTGCTCGATTCCGAGGATTCGTCTGGGCGTGTTCGTGCCCTCGGGTTGGAGATCGCCGAATTGTCGGAAGCCCAGCTCGGTAACCCCGAAAAGGCGATCGATGCATGGAAACAACTGCTGCGCAATGATCCGAATTCTACCGAGGCCCGCACCGCGTTGTATCGATTATATCGGCGGACCGAGAAGTGGAACGCCCTGATCGATTTGATGAAAGAAGATGTCGAGCGCTTGCCGGCGGCTGACATTGACGGTCGGGTGGAACGGCTCTTTGAGATGGTTGAGCTTTATCGTGAGCGCTTGCGGCTCGACGTTATGGTGCTTTCAACCTACGCCCAGATATTGAAACTCGCGCCTGATAATTTGCGCGCGAATCAAGAATTAGCCGATAAGTTTCGGGCCCTGGGGCGGTGGAATGATTTGATTGCGCTGCTGATGCAAAAGGCGGAATCTGAGTCCTTGCCGATTGATCAGCGGGTGGCGATTTTTGCCGAGGTCGCCGACTTATGGTCGGATCGCTTCGGGAATTTGGGCAATGCAATTCGGCCGCTGGAACGCATCGTCGAAATCGCACCGCCCTCCGAGGCCTACGATCTTGCGATGGTTCGGCTCAAAGATATCTTTTCACGTCGTCGCCAATGGCGCGGCCTGATCGATCTGTTGGCGAAAGAAGAAAGCCGACTAACCGGCGAAGCGCGCTGGGGTAAGCGGTTTGAAATGGCGCGGCTTGCGGCCGAGCGCGTCGGGGATAATCGCCTGGCGATAGAATTTCTGAATCCACTGTTGGCCACGCTGCGCGCCGATTCAAATGACGCCGCACGCCGCGCGCTCGATGAAACTTTGACTGCGTTGTTAGCTTTGTACGAGCGTGAGCGACGCTTCCTGGCCGTGGTTGAAGTACTTGAACAGCAACTATCTCGGTTGACTTCGGTGAAAGAGCA
>JAGPDK010000549.1 GCA_018057605.1 Kofleriaceae bacterium
TCGGTGTGTTGACCGGCAAGCGCCCAGCACAGCTTGCTGCCACCACACCTTGGGATATCTTTGACGCCAAGGGTTTTGCCGAACGCGCGATCGAAGCGGTGTGCAACGCACCGGTTACCACGCGCAGTACTGCAACGATTCCGTATTTGCATCCAGGGCTCGGTGGTGAGCTGTTGGTTGGCGGCGTGATGGTCGGATGCTTTGGCGAAGTGCATCCCACGGTGCGTGGTAAATTTGGCATCGACGCTGCGGTCTCCATGTTTGAGATCGAGCTGGGCTTGTTGCCGGCGTTGGCACCTCGGCAGATGACCGCGATTGCCAAGTTCCCTGGCACCAGCCGCGATATTTCGCTGTTGGTTGACAACAGTGTGCCGGCCTCGCGTGCGGTCGACGTGGTCGCAGCGCAAGCCAATCCGTTGGTGCAATCGATCCGTGTCCTCGAAGAATTTCGTGACGCCAAGTTGCCGCCTGGTACCAAGAGCATGTTGTATTCGGTTAGCTATCGCGCTGCCGATCGCACGTTGACCGACGCTGATGTCGAAGCTGCGCACACGGCGTTGGTCCGTACGTTGGTGCACGAACTCGGCGCGCAACAACGCTAAGACGGCGCAGCCTACAGACTCTGTCATCGTCATTTCCCGGGTCATAGATCGCGTTGATTCGGCCCGTTGACGCGTCGCTGGGACACGGATGACCTGCTAGTGTTCAGCCATGTCGACATCCACGCTACGCACGGTTGCAGCAGCGCTAGCTTTTGTGCTCGCACCGAGTGCATGCACGCCTAAAAAGATCGCAACGCCAGGCACTCCTACACCGGTTGTCACCGGTGCGCGCAAAGCCGCGATTGCCGAACAAGTGCAACCGTTTTTGGCGAGCCAAATTCTCGACTCGGTCGTGGTCGGTATTAGCGTCAATGGCAAAACTGAAGTGTATGGCTTTGGTCGAGGGACGTCGGCGAAGCCAACCATTGCCCCCGACGGTGATTCACTATTTGAAATCGGCTCGGTCACTAAAGTCTACACCGCGATGATGTTGGCCGATGCGATTGAACATGACCGCGCTGCTCTTGCTTCGCCGTTATCAGATTTTCTGCCACCCGGGGTTACCGCTCCAACGCTCGACGGTAAAGTGATCACGCTGGGCCAACTGCTGACCCATACCTCCGGGTTGCCGCGCTTGCCAGCATCGGTGCAAGTTGACAGCCCCAACCCATATGCGACCTACAGCGAAGAGCTGTTGTACAAAGATCTCAGTGCTACCCAGTTGACGCGGGCGCCAGGCGAAGCCGAGGAGTATTCCAACTTTGGCGCTGGCTTGTTGGGTTTTGTCGTTGGGCAAAAACTCGGTCACGGCTACGCCGAGGAATTGCGGACCCGGGTGTTGCAACCGCTTGGCCTGGCAGCAACTACACTGACCCCAACCGCTGAGCAGCGCACCCGCTTGGTCATGGGTGCCAATGACGATTTAAAACCAGCCGCGGGGTGGACCTTTGCGGCGCTGGCACCTGCGGGTGGCTTGGTGTCGTCGGCCAATGATCAGTTGCGCATGTTGAGCGCGCAACTCGCCGCCGTGGGCAAGGACGCATCGGCAGTTAGCAAGTTGTTGCGCCGCAGCCAAACCGTGGTGCTTGACAGCGGCGAAACCAAGACGGCGTATGGGTGGATGGTCGATCGCAGTGGCCGGTATTGGCACAACGGCGGCACCGGCGGCTACCACAGTTTTGTCGGCTTTGACCCCCACAAGAATATCGCCGTGGTCGTGCTCGCAGCGACGGCGTCATCGTTAGTGGATCGCTTGGCCATTGCGATGTTTCAAATTGCTGCTGGCGACCCTGCGCCACCCGTGAAATTTCCGACCGCAGCGGAACTTGGGCCGTTGGTGGGTAACTACGACATCAGCGAGTTGGAAACCAAAGTTGCGGTGTCGGTTGGCAACGACAAGCTGTACATCGCTGCGCCAGGCGAAGTGCCAACGCGTTTGGTGCCGCTCACCGCTCGCGAATTTTTAATCGAATCGTTGCAAACCGTGGTGGTGTTTGAAGAAACCGCCGGTGTCGTCGATAAATTGGTGTTTGTGATCAACGGCAAACCATTTGCAGCCAAGCGAATTCCGTAAAATCAGATCGGCGCACTCGCTGCGAAATAATGCTACCAGGCTAACAGCACTTTGCCAGTAGCCTGGTTGGTTTCAAGTGCCCGATGGGCCGCGGCCACCTCGGCTGCCGGGAATACCTTGCCAACATGCGGCGTGATTTTAAGATCGGCGGCATCGACCACGGCTTGGGTTAGCCGCGCCGACCATGCCGGATCGCGCATGATGTGTTGGGCGTTGAGCGCGTCCACGCCCGTATTGGCATTAAATAGTTGAAGTTGCGCTTCCGATCAAAACTCGATCGCCTTTGCGCCCGCGGGTCATCTCGGCCAGCGCAATGTGCGCGGTAAAAAAAGTTACCGGCAGCGCTGCGCCGGTGGCAAGTGTGAGGTGGGCAGGGCGCTTAAACACACTGCTCGCCGCGACCACCAAGTGCGACGTATAGCCACCGAACATGGTGCCCGCGACGACTTCGTCACCGACGCCAAAGTTTTTTACGTTGCGGCCCACTGCAGCGACCCGACCTGAAACTTCGGAGCCGGGCACAACCGGCTGTTTGGGCGCGTCGGGGTACAGCCCCAGCCTCATCACGATATCGGCGAAGTTGATGCCCGAAAACGCTACGTCGATCGCGATCTCGTCAGCTTTAGGTGACCGCGACGCGGTGTCGCGCAGCTTCGCAGTGCGGTCAGCGTCGCCACATGATTCGATGATTATCTCACGGTGGGCCATAAACTACCTTGTTATTTTGCAGGCGCAGGCCGAGGCAACGCCCCCGCAAAAACTGATTTTACCAACGCCAAGGCGGTGGGTTCGAGCGCAATAATGAGCTGCTTACCTTCACGCTGGGTCCGAATCAGGCCTGCATCGGCAAGCTCTTTGACATGGTGTGACACCGTCGGTGCAGTGATGCGGGCATCACCAAGCAGTTTGGTCAAGAAACACTCGTGGGTGCGGCCTTTGGATAAGTCGATGCGACTTTCTTCGAGCAACCGCAAATACATCTGCAAGCGGTGTCGGTTCGACAGCGCGGCAAAGATTCGAGCCAAGCGAATTTCGATGGCGGCGTCCATGTGATACTTCGTTAGTTATAAATCTTTCGAACTATCGTCAAGTCCAAAAATCGCCTTCGCATGCTTTCCACCCTCTTGCTTCCAGCCGCTGTCTCGGGTACCTATTGCGCTCGCACAGGCCGATGTAGCTCAGTGGTAGAGCAACGGTTTCGTAAACCGTAGGTCGGCGGATCATTCCCGCCCATCGGCTCAAATAATTCAATATGTTAGCTGTGACTATGCGCATCAATTTTCGCTCTAGGATCCGTCTAGGCGCCATTCGTGCAAAAGTTGTAGGTGTGTTGATTTCTGTGCTGTTAGCAGGATGCGGTAGTCGCGCTGCGCTGTGCAAAATTCCGGGTTCCCATAAACACACGGCGCATGAGTCCGTGCAGCATTCCGACGCATGTACCTTTCGCACACAATCTGTCGCATGGACGTTTTGGGACTGCCCCATTGGATTTGGGCGATCGCCTAACATCGTACTCGCTCCACTCAGCCTTACATGGAACGGTCTAACCATTGCCCGGTTGCATGGCGATGGGCAGTCGGAAAATGTAGGCGACAATGCTCCTGACTCCGGCAAGTTTGTCAAAGGACCAACGCTTTTTACCGATGGAAAAATTGAGCTGACTAAGCCCGGATTTACGGCCCGGGTTGAAGCGGATGGAACGATTC
>JAGPDK010000098.1 GCA_018057605.1 Kofleriaceae bacterium
GCTGACCGATATCCGCATGAGTTTTCGGGTGGTCAGCGGCAACGCATCGGGATTGCTCGAGCCTTGGCGGTGCAGCCCAAATTCATTGTGTGCGATGAGCCGATTAGTGCGTTGGACGTTTCGATTCAGGCCCAGATTATCAATCTGCTCGTCGAGTTGCAGGAATCCGAAGATCTCACGTACTTGTTCATTTCTCATGATCTGCGCGTTGTGCAACATGTCAGCGATCGAGTCGCCGTGATGTATCTTGGCCGCATTGTGGAGCTGGCTAGCGCAACTGAACTGTATAAACAGCCGCGCCATCCGTACACCCAGGCGTTGTTGTCGGCGGTGCCGCGGGTGCCGCGCCCCGACGAACCCGCCCAGCAGCGGATTGTCCTCACCGGCGATGTGCCGAGCCCGTTGGCGCCACCGTCGGGATGTGCGTTTCACCCGCGCTGCCAAGTGCAGGATAAACCGGTCGAATGCATGACGACCCGGCCTACGCTACGGGTTCTGGGCAATGGTTGTTCGGTGGCCTGTCACGTCGCCGGCGAGTAGTACCTTGCAGCTTGTTGCGCTGCGCCAACCCCGGGGCGCGGTAGATTTTTCCGAAAAAACCTGAAGAATCGCGCGCGTCGGGGCGCAACGCGCTACCATTTTTTAGTGTCGGCTAGAGCGAATTCTGGAGAACTAGCGCTGCGTGCGCTGCCGGCGGTGTTGCTCGATTTCAATGAAGTCTTTGCGAATGGGCGGCTGTCCATTCGGCGGGGCAAAGTGGTCAAGCACTTTGATCTGGTCAATGGCAATCCAATGAGTGCCGCCTCGACCCCACGGGATGAAACGCTCGGGCATTTCTTGGTGGGCAACGGTGTAATCACGGATGAGGTTCATCAACAAGCGGTCGCCAAGGCGTTAGTTAGTGGCGATCGTTTGGGCGAGACGTTGGTCGCCATGCGCGCGATGTCGCTTGAAACGTTATTTGAACAATTGCGGCGGCAAGCCAGGGTTAAACTCATTTCATCCTTGCGCTGGTCACAGGGGACGTGGCGATTTGATCCGTCGGCTACCTCCGCAGGCGGCATGGCGCTGCGCATGACGGATGTGGTGTTGCTTGGGCTTAAAGAAACTTCGGGCGAAGATGGCGTGCGGTTGTCACGCTTTGACAACATGACCTTTCAACTCAACGCGCGCGGCCTGCGGTTAGGCAGCGATCTCCGGCGCGTATTTGGCGATGCCATCGTCGAGGGTTTAGATGATTGGGCGCCGCTTGCTGTTATTGAAGCAGCGGTAGGCGACTCGGTGGTGGCGCGTACCGCGCTTGACGCCATGATGCTGTGTGACGCGCTCGACACCAAGGCCGCGCCGATCGTGGAGCCTCGGCCGGTGACCAACCAGGGCGCCATTGCGCTGGTCGCCGAAGACGAAGATTTTGTGGAGCCAACCTTGGCTCGCGCACCGCGAGGCATCGTTGGTGTCGAGCCGCCACGGGGCGCTGGGCCCAACCTGCGCGCTCCGACGGTAATTCCTGTGATTCCTGCCATCCCTGCAATTCCTAGCATCGCAGCGAAAGTCGTAGGCGCGGCTATGGCGCCTAGTGTGTTAGCTAAACCGGCGCCGCGGATCGCCAAGATGATTCCATTTATCCCGAGCGTTCCGGCAGTTCGCACGATGCCGGTGGTTTCACCGGTCGCGGAGGGTGCAGCTACGGCGGCGGCGGAGTCGGGCGAGGCCGATCGAGGCATATCGGAAACGTTGGTCGATCAACTTTTCGAGGGCATGACTCAGCAAACGCTGGAAGGATCGATTCCCATCGCGGTGACTGACTCGGATGAATCTGGCGTGGTGGCGGTGGATGTCATTAGCAACGCACAGGTGCAAAGCGCCGAGGCCAGCGCCATTCGACGCAAAGTTGCGGCCGAACACGTGCGGATTCGGGGCTTAGATTTCTATGGCGTGCTGATGATTGCGCGCAATGCCACGGCGCCCGAAGTTTCCGTTGCGGTCGCTGATCGGCGCAGCGAGTTTTCGCGCGATTTTTTGGCACGGTATAGCCTTGGGCTCGATCAGCACAAACTGGACGAGTTACACGACGCCTATAAGCTCGCGCACGATACGTTACTCAACGACGCGGCTCGTCGCGCATACGATCAAGAACTCGCGGGCGGCGAGTTGCCGGTGGCCGCCGTGTCTTTCGCTGCGGAACTCAAATTTCGGATTGCGGAACAGTTCATGCGTGAACAGCGCTGGGACGAAGCGGTGACCGCGCTGGTGCAGGTTGCGGCAACCGCGGGCGATGAGGCCGATTATCTGGCCGCACTAGGATGGGCGTTGTGGCACCAGCAAGGCAAAGTTGGCACGGCGATCGACGCGGCGCGAACCTCGTTGAACGCTGCGCTGGCGGCAAATCCAGATCATGCAGGTGCGCATCAATATCGGGGCATCCTCGAAGCAGAAGTTGGCGTGGATTTGGAAGGCGCGCTGTTCCACTTGGAACGCGCGGTGGAAATTGATCCATCGCGAGCCTTGGCGCTCAATCACTTGGAGCGCATTTTGATAGGCCGCGGCGAACTGCGGCGGCTCGAGCGAATTTGCAAGCGCACGGTGTTTCGCGTGGCTGGCTCCGGTACTGACGAAGTGGCGGGCTGGCTGCGTTTAATTCGGGTGTTTCAAGCGTTAGACGAGCCGCAGTCAGCGCTTTCAGCGTTGCGATCAGTCGAAGCGATTGCGCCGAACGCGCCCGAAGTTGTTAAACTACGAAAGGTTTTGGAGGGTCGTCAAACCGGCCCCCGCGAAGCCGTCGATGTATCGAAGACGAGTGGTTGGGACAACCTGCCGATAGCCGCAGCGTCGCTCACCGAGAGTGGTGTGGTGCGGCGGGCCGTAGCGGCGGCCGCGATCGATGCAGGTTTTGTGCAAGCCGCGTGTGATGTCGGGGTGCTTGGTGCAAACGGCGATGTCGATCCACAGATCGCGGCACGCTACGCGCAGCATCGCCGAACGTCCGTGCGTTTGCCGGCGCAGCCTCTCGAAGCCCATCAGTGGGCGCGCTTGCGTCATCCTGCTGACACCGTCGAGCTAGGTGCGTTGATCGAGTTGCTTGCGCCGGTTATCGAGAAGACGTCCCCTCTGACCTATGCGGAGGTTGACCTTGATGCTGCGATGCAGCTCGATAGTCAGGTCTTGCCGACGGTGTTCGCGCGCATGTTGCATGAATGTGCGCGCTTGCTTGATGTCGCGGTGCCGCCGGTTTTTTCACGGCCCGAAATGGGCAATCAAATTCACGTGCTGGCGGTAACGCCGCTGGTGTTGGGGGCAGGCGACGAAGCGCTGACATCGCTTGAGCGCCCGGAACTGGTGTTTCAAGTAGTGCGAGCCTTGTCGTTGGCAAGTCCTGGGCGTGCTGTCGGAGGTTCGCGCCCGGGGCGGGTCTTGCGCGCGGCGGTGTTGGCCGCGTTTGGTGAAGCAACCGGCACGGCCCCTCCGACGGCGGACACCGCGGTCGTTGCGGCGAGTCAGCATATTGCTGAGTTTTCACCGGCGCAACGGAGCCAATTACGAGCGTTGGCACAGCGTTTTTTAGCGCGCGGCCAAGCGCTTGATCTTTCGGCGTGGGCGCGGTCCTTGGTTCGCACGGCGGATCGCGTTGGGTTGTTGTTATGTGGTGATGTGCCGGCCGCATTTGCAGCCGCCCGGGAGCTGGGTGGGTTGCATCGAGATCTGATTGATTTTGCCCGTAGCCCGGCGCACACCGAGCTACGCACCGAGCTGCACATCATGGTTGACTAAGTAGCATCGCTGGCTCGGGCAATGCCGGCCGCCGGCGCATGCGGGCGGGGTTACAGCGGCGTGGCCGGAGCCGGCGTGGGCGGCGCGTCGGCCAAGGTAGCGAGATAGGCGATTGCAACATCGGCATCTTCAACGAGACATGTATTCACGGGCTTGTTCCGCCAGTTGCCAACTCGACCGAGTTTGATTTTAGCCCTTTCCAAGACAGGAATTGCCTTGGGATCGCCAATGGCGCGGAGCTGCGCTACGACGCTGCGGCGCTTTTCGCACGTGGTTTCTTGATCGAGATCCAAGGCATACATGCTCAATAAGTCGAGTTTCGAGAACAGCCCGGTAGCCTCGGCAACTTGGCGCGCGGTTTGTCGACGTTCCAGCGTATCCGATCGCGCCATGTCAACTAGGCGATCGATGCGGTCTTCGACTTTCGTGCGCGTAATCAACATCGTCAGCGCACGGCCTGCGAGCTCGGCATTTTTGTCGTCGATTAACACCTTGAGATTGGCCCGCAGCGTCACATCCGCTTCGCGTCCGGGCGCCAATTCAAGCGCCCGCTGATACGCATCGATCGCGATGCCGCTGTCTCGTTTGGTCGCGCGGGCATGCCCAAGAATCATGAGGAGGGAGGCGTCGTTGGTGTAGCTTTTGGTCTGCTCGATAAGTTCAATTGCTTGGCGTGCATCGCCGTGTACTAGGGCGGCTTGGGCTTGTCCCTCGACGGAGTTTGCCGTTGTCGTAGTCGATGGCTTACTCGTACACCAAGCAAGCGTAACTGCGAGTAGCGTTAGCGCGAGCGCGCCTGCGGCCCAGCGCATGTAGGTGGGGACCGCGATCCAACGTTGCCATGCTGAGGCACGGGACCGCGGTGGTTGTGGCATCGCGACCGCTGCGCTCAGCGGATAGGCATACGGTGCAATGATCGGGGCGCTTTGGGTATTCGCGTAAGGCATTGAAATGGGCGCGCTCGTCGGTGCGCCGTCATAGGGCATCACGAATGGCGCGCTTAACGCCCGGCCGTGGGCAACTGCGGCTGCTGCCGCATGGCGTGCTTGCGGCGGTTCGCTACTTGCCGCCGAGCCCAGCGGGGTAAGCGCCGTACCATCAATGGCCGCTGCGGCGAGGTGTCCCGAGCGTGCGAAGTCGTCAAGGGCTGCAAGGAATTCGGCGGCATCGGCGAATCGATCTTCAGGACGCTTTTGTAGGCCACGCGCAATGATTTGCTCGAGCGCGGCAGGCACGGGCTGGCCGCCTTCGTGCAGCCGTTCTTGCATGGTTGGCACAGGGCTCGACGTGTGCATCATCAAAATTTCGAATTTGTCATCGGAATAAAATGGCGGGGTGCCGCACAACATTTCAAATGCCAAAACCGCCGTTGCGTACAAGTCGGCGCGCCCATCGGCGGGGGTACCGTAGGCTTGTTCGGGCGACATATACATGGGCGTACCAAACGCGATGCCGGCCTGGGTGAGCTGCACATCACCCTCGCCGTCGCCGCCCGCGACCCATTTGGCAATGCCAAAATCGAGGATCTTGGCAAAGTCGGCGTCGTCGCCATGGCGGACCAATACAATATTGTCAGGCTTGATATCGCGATGCACTAAGCCCGCCGCATGCACATGACTAAGGCCAGTGAGCAGATGTCGCAAAATGCCCAAGGCGCGCGGCACCGACAGTTGGCCTTCGCGTTCCAGCAGCGCGGTTAAGGTGTCGCCTTCGAGCAATTCCACGGCGAGATACAAGGAGCCGTCGGGCAGGGTGCCGACGTCGAAAATACTGATGCAGTTGGGATGATCAATTTTGCCAATGGCCATCGCTTCGCGTTCGAAACGACCACGGATTTCGGCATCTGCGACCAGTTCAATATGCAGGACTTTTACCGCGACGTGGCGGCGCAGGCCAACGTGATACGCCCGATACACCGCACCCATGCCGCCGCTGCCGATCACGGCGTCTAAGCGGTAGCGATTATCGACTAACTCGCCGAGGCGAGTATGGTCGCGGTCCATCGGCGGCTCGGCTGGCGCGCTCAAGGGGCCCGACGAGGGCGGAGACGTGTGCATGCCCTGGCAGTGTGCCACTATTGATAGTTGAATTTCATCGCGCACGCCCCGAAATCCTACGCGAGGCGTTGCGACGGATCGCATGGCGCCGCGTTGCGCTCGCGTTACCGACATGTCGCAGGATTGAGCGCCCAGGGACCTGAACTTTGGTACTACGAACGATCCTAGGCTATAGTGCCGCGGTGGACGACCCATCGCTGCCCAAACCGGAGCACCTCGCACCGCCAACGTTGGAACCGAAGGATTGGTTGCGCACGCATGTGTTTGGCTTATTGGCCTTATTCATTGGCGTTGCCGCGTTTATTGTGGTGACGATTTTGCAACGCACCTTGTGGAGTCAGCCAGATTGGCGGCTGACGGTGCCGTTTTTCGTCGCTGCCACGGCCTTGGGTGCAACGTCGATTGCGCGCAAAGAAGGTTCGTATGGCTTGCCGATCTTAGGTATTGCGTTGGCGGCGGCAGCGATGGTGATGGGCTGGTTTCTGATGATGGCCATCGTGATTGCGGTGACCGCCATCATTATTCTGATTATGAGTCACGTGATGTAATGGAGAGTCAACCTGTGCACCCTGCCGACGAAGAATTGATTTTTGATTGGAACTCGACAGAAAAAGCTGCGCCGCTTTCGCCCAAGCGTCGAATTCAATTTCTCGATGAAACACTGCGCGATGGCATTCAATCGCCGTCCGTGGTCGATCCGTCGATCGAAGATAAACTGCGCTTGGTCGAATTGGCCAATGATCTCGGTATCGATTCGATGGACATCGGTTTGCCGGGCGCCGGGCGCCGCGCCGTCGAAGATGTCACCACGATTGCAGCCTTTATCAAGAGTCGCGGCCTCAAGGTCAAAGCTGCTTGCGCGGCGCGCACCCATCACAACGATGTGCAAGCGATCATCGATATCTCGCAGCAAGTTGGTATCGAAATCGAAGTGCTGTGTTTCATTGGTTCGTCGCCGATTCGGCAATACGCCGAAGCCTGGGACCTACCTAAGATGCTCAAGCTGTCGGCCGACGCGATCGATCTAGCGCGCAAGTATAATCTGCCAGTTGGGTATGTAACCGAGGACACGACGCGGTCGCGGCCCGACATCTTGCACAAGATGTTTGTCAATGCTGTCGAGCATGGGGCTGCTCGTTTGGTCGTGTGCGATACGGTCGGTCACGCCACCCCCGATGGCATTCGGAATCTGCTCAAATTTACCCGTAATCTGCTCGATGGCATGGGCCGCAGCGATGTGGGCATCGATTGGCATGGCCACAATGATCGCGGGCTGGGCGTGGTCAATTCGATTTTTGCGATTGAATACGGCGCGGACCGCGTGCATGGCACGGCGTTGGGTATCGGCGAACGCGTTGGCAACGCGGCGCTTGACCAAATCATGCTCAATCTTAAGTTGCTTGGCGAACTGCCGAATCATGATTTGTCCAAGCTGTTGCTTTGGTGCCAAACCGCGTCACAGGCAACCCAGGTTTCCATTCATCCGCAATATCCCCTCGCTGGTGCCGATGCTTTTCGCACTGCAACCGGCGTCCATGCCGCAGCGATTATCAAAGCTGAGAAAAAGGGCGACAGCTGGCTAGCTGACCGAATTTATTCTGGGGTACCGGCCGGCATGTTTGGCAAAGAGCAAGAAATTGAAATTGGCCATTATTCCGGCGAATCGAATGTCATCTATTGGCTCAATAAACGCGGCTACAACGCGACCGCCGAGTTGGTTGCAGCGGTGTTGGCCGAAGCGAAACGCGGCAACCGCGTGTTAACCGACGCTGAAGTGATTGCGGCCATTGCGGCTGCACGGACCGCCGTCGCAGCGGAGTAGCGTTGGTTGACCGGGCCAGGTCCCGTGGCTGCTGTTGCCGATCGCTATTTCGGCTTGGCCTTCAAAATTACTTGGTTGTCTTTGACGACCACGCCGAACTCCACGCCTTTGGATTTGTACTGCTCCATAATCTTGGGGCCTTGTTGCGCAATAGTTTTCATCAGCTTGGCGTAGGTATTGGCATCACTTTTTTCGCCGACCAAGGTGCGGGCTTTGACGTAATTGTTGTAGAGACTGCGGACTTCGGCATCGGTCATCCCAACCGCTGCTGCTTGAAACGTTGCGTTCCGAGGTGCCGTGCCGGGACCGACGACGGTGCCGGCGCGCGGTTGGCGCGGCCCAGCTGGCCCGCCGATTTCGGCAGGCGCACGCGGCACGCGAGCGGCGGCTGCCACAGGCGTGACGCCGATTTCGGTGCTGGCCCGTGGTACCCGAGCAGGGGACGGTGCAGCCGACGGTGCGACGCCGGTTTCGGTCCTGGCCGACAAGATCCGCGCAGGTGCCGAGGCAGGCGTGGCAGCACTGGCATGGAGATCGGCGGCCACCGGCTGGATCGCTGGCGCAATGCTGGCTCGGCGTGGTGGCGGCGGTGGCAGCGGCGGTGGCTTGGTGGTGCGCGGTGCAGCAGCGTTGGCGGCTTGGGGCCCGCGCGTAGCCATCATGGCGGCCATCGCTGATGGTGGCCCCGAGTGGACGGTGGCATCCGTGTTGCCGAAGCCCGAGAACAATGACTCAAGATCGAGGTCGGCATCCTCCTCGGACAGCAAAAAATTACCTCGCGTGTCGCGCGGGCTGAGGTTTGGTTTGGGCGAAATAATGGTGGCGCCGGCCTCGCCTGCAAACGTGCCGAAGGCATCAGCTTCGGTGTCGGGGCTCGGCGCCTGGTTGGTTTTTTCGCCATCACGGCGCTTGGCCATCGCTACTGCGGCTTCGCGATCGCGTTGCACTTGTTCGCGCATGCGCTTGGGCATGGCAGCCAAAATTTCTTCGGGCAGCGCCACCCCATCGCGTGCGGCTTGCCGGCTCAGCCGTTGCAAGCTGCGGACGTAACGACCTTGTTCGATCTCGCGCAGGGTACGACGCCAATACGAATTGTAGGAGCCGTACTTCTGCTGCAGGCTGTTAAAGCGATAGCGCAGCGCCGTATTGCGAATGCTAACCTGCGTCAGGTCGCGCAAGCGCCGCTCGGCTTCCGAGTGCAGCTGTGCCGGGGCAATCTTTTGGATGCCCATGAAATATTGCTCGTACATCACCTTGAGCCGCTCCATGAGCTTTTCAAGCTGTTCTAAGAGGTCTTCGGTGGCAATTGCCGGATCCGAGCCATTGGGGGTCGACTTCAAAGCCACGTGGTCAAAAGGGTAGCAGACGTGCTACCACCGCGAAACGTTTTAGCAGCCAGCGATGTCGGTCTTCTACTTTCTTCTCCTTATTGGCGTACTTGTGCTTATCCACGAGTTGGGCCACTTTGTGGCCGCAAAGGTCCTCGACATCAAGGTGATGCGCTTTTCGCTTGGCTACGGCCGGGCCTTGGTCCGTCGGAAACTGGGCGAAACTGAGTATCAAATCGGGATCTTACCTATTGGCGGTTACTGCCGTATTATGGCGGAGCCAAGCGATTCGCCAGAACCGCGCGATGCCAGTCGGAGTTTTGGCAGGCGGCCGCTGTGGCAGCGCTTGATGGTGGTATTTGCCGGGCCGGCGGCCAATCTGTTGCTTCCGATCTTGATTTATTTCGTGTTTTTCGCTGGCCAAACCTCGCTGCGTGCAGCCGTCATTGGCGATGTCCTTGACGGGGCCGCTCAGCGCGCCGGGATTGCGCCAGGCGATCATATCTTAGAAATTGATGGCGAGTCGGTGCGCTATTTTGAAGACATCGAAACCATCGTCGAACGTTCGCCTGGCCGCGAACTGCACGTGCGCTTTTCGCGGAACGGCAAGGTTTTTGAGCGGTACATCACGCCTCTTGAAGACACCGTGCGCAAACGCGACGGCTCGATGCGGGTGGTGGGCCGCATCGGCATTGCCCATGCGCCATTTGTCCCTATCATCGGCGTGTTGGATCCAACTTCACCGGCCGCGCAAGCCAAGTTGCGCACGGGCGATTTATTGATCAGCATCGACGGCCAGCCGGTTCGTACCTGGACCGAGGTCGACCGCACTCTAAGTCGGAATCCACATCAGACCTTCTTGGTGTATTTCCGTGGCACGGAAATACCAGGTGCGCCACAGATTCATCTGTTGACGCCGCTCGACGCAAAAATGGTCCCTAACGTGCTGATTGACGAAAAACTCAATCGCACGATGTACACTGGCATCCAGCATGCGGAGATGATTGTGGCCAAGGTGGATCCTGGTTCGCCTGCCGATGTCGCAGGGTTGCGGGTTGGCGATTTGTTAGTCGCGCTCGACGATAAGCCGGTGTTGCATTGGAATGATCTTGAGCAACGGCTGCAAACTGAGCCCGACAAAACGTTTAAGCTTTCGTGGAAACGTTGGGCCGAAGGTGCCTTGCAGTTGCAATCGGCCGAGGTCACCCAAGTTCGGCGCAAAGAAAAAGACGATTACGATCACACGATCACGCGGCTAGTGTTCGGTGCCAGCAACGATGTTGATCGTGGCGCCGGTGCCATGGTGCCGATCGACAGCCGGGTGTCTTACGCGTTGTCGCGGGCGTTGGAGCGCACCGGCGAAACCATTCGCACGATGGTCAGCGGATTTTTCAACGTGTTAGGCGGCGACCGACCCAGCGACGCCTTGGGCGGACCGCTGATGATGTATCGCGTAGCCTCGGTGTCGGGCAACCAAGGCTGGGATAGCTTTTTGCTCATGATGGCGTTGATCAGTGTCAATCTTGGCCTCATCAACTTGTTGCCCGTGCCAACCCTCGACGGCGGCAACTTGTTGGTGTTTGCCATCGAAGCGTTTCGGCGGCGGCCGCTAACCGATCGGGGCCGCGACCGCCTGCAGTTGGCGGGGCTGATTGTAATTGGGGTGGTAACCGTTCTAGCGGTGAGCAACGATTTGTTGCGCCTGCTGTGGAAGTAACGAGGTGCGTGGCATGACTCGGGTAGTTTTAGCAATTGATACGGCTACGGTGACGGCCAGTGCGGCGTTGTGGCGCGATGGCGTGGTGCTTGCCACGGCAGCGCAAGATTCGTCGGGGCATTCATCAGAACTGCTGCCGATGATCGACGGATTATGTCGCGGCCAAGGCATTTTACCAACCCAACTGACCGCGGTTGCCATTGGGCTCGGACCGGGCTCGTTTACAGGGCTACGCATTGGCATGGCTACGGCCAAAGGCGTGGCATTCGCAGCGCAGCTAGAGATGTGGGGCGTCTCGTCGCTGGCTGCGGTGGCCTTGCAGATGGCGGACGCACTGCCCGAAGCGCAGCTTGCGACGACGTTGTTGGTGCCGATGCTCGATGCACGGCGCAACGAAGTATATGTTGGAGCGTATCGCAGTGTTGCGCCTGATCGCGTGGTCGCGGTTGTTGCGGAAACGGTGCTGGCGCCGACCGGGGTGGCCGCGTACATCGACGGTGCTCGCGGTTCGTTAGCCGAGGTGGTGCTTGCCGGCGATGGCCTCACCGTGTTTGCCGAGGTGCTAGGTGCGCTGCCTTTCGCCAAACAGCCGGTGCAAACCCCGTGCGCCAGTGCGGTGGCGCGGCTGGCTGCGAGTGGCGAACACCTCAACATGCTCGACCACGGCACGCCGGTGTACATTCGTCCGTCGGAAGCTGAAGTAAATTATCCCAATGGCGTGCCTGGCGCGATTCGTAAACCATCATGACCGGTAACAAACCCGACCCATCCCAAGACCCTGAAGCCTGGGCGGCACAACTGTCGGCCATGCGCGACATCGGCTTGGTGCTCGACGATCACGGTCACTTTTATCATCGCGGTATTTTGGTCACCCACCCGCGGTTACACCATGCGTTGTTGACGTGGCTCGATATCGACGACACTGGGCGCGATGTAATTCGTCTTGACGCCGCGCGCTTTGCCTATGTGCAAATCGATGACACGCATTTGCGCGCCCGTAGTGCGCATTGGCGCGACGATCGCTGTTTTGTGGTGTGGGATGACGATAGCGAAGACGAACTCGACTACAGCTCGCTCAAGCTGCGGACCGACAATGCCATCGAAGTGCGAGTTCGAGGCAATTTACGCGGCCGCATTGGTTCGCCTGCGTACTACCAAGTTGCCGAGCATATCGTTGAAGTTGGTGACTGGTTTGCGTTCGAAGCCGCCGGCCGACGCTGGACGATCGCTGGCGTCGAGCAAGTTAACTAACTAACCAGGATCGCTTTAATAGAGGGTCAAAGCTGCTGGGGCCCCGCGCCCCAGCGTTCGCGGGTGCGCTCCGCGTGGGCCTCGATCAACCAAGGGACTTGCCCGTCTGAGCATTGATCTCCGCTTTCCTTGATATTCTCATGTCTTGGAACTTTCGGAAGTGATGGCGGTGTTGACCGGCCAGGACACCTCCAGCTGATGCAGCTTCACATGTGAGCGGATGGATGGGTGAACGGTCGGCTCACAGAGGCTCCGGAGGGGACGACTCGGAGGTTGAACGATGGCGGTGCGGCTGGCCGCGCGGCCGCGGAGGTTGGTGCTCGCGCGTTGCCTGATGCGCCGCCGTCGCGTCGCGGGTGGGTTGCGGGACTTGATAGCGAAGCTTGGCATTTCCCGAAGTTCACGATCAGTTACAGGGTCGGCAGGTGAATCTGGAACTTGAATTGGCGATAGTTGCCGACTTGAATGCGCCGATTGGCATTGGGGGCGTCGTGTCCGGTTGTTCGTCCGGCTTTCGGACTTCAATTTCATGCAAAAACAGGAACAATGTTCTCGATTTATGTTGACGTGATTTTCTTGCCGAAAATATTCAAGTTAACGATTGGCCCACAAATCGATTGTGCAACGCAGCCATGTGAGCGGCACGCACCGATTGGCTGCGTTGGTGAATTTCTTTCATTACACAGATGCTTCGCAGCACAGTGAGGTAATCACAGCGTCGAAAAAGCAGGTGATAGAGTCGTTTTATGAAACATGGTTCAGAGGTGAAGGTGGCCATCGACGTCGATGCGCTAGGTGATCAAATCGCCGAAACGTCGGCGCATATCGACGCTGCGATGCATCGGCTGCTAACCGCGATTCGAGAATTCGACATTGCTGCAGGCTGGCATGTGCACGGCGCGCTGTCGTGTGCGCATTGGTTGGCATGGCGGGTGGGCTGGGATTTGCGCACGGCACGCGAGCGGGTGCGGGTTGCACGCAAGCTCGCTGAACTGCCGCTGGTTGACGAGCAATTGCGACGTGGCGCGATGTCGTATTCCCAAGCCCGGGCGATTACGCGGGTAGCGACGGCTGAAAAGGAGGCGCTCTGGGTCGCGTACGCCAAGCGCATGCCAGCATCACAGCTCGATACATTGTGCCGCTCGTACCAGAACGTGCAGGCGTATGATCAAGCGCTCGAGGCTGGAGCAATGGCCGGAGCGACGGCGGCGGCACAAGTTGCGGCGCAGCGCACGGTGACTCGGCGAAGTCTCGATAACGGCATGGTGAAGTTTGAAGTGGTCCTGCCAAGTGATGAAGCGGCGATCGTTTGGGCGGCGCTGAATGCTGCAATTGACACATCGAGCGCGGAACCGACTCCCGAGG
>JAGPDK010000550.1 GCA_018057605.1 Kofleriaceae bacterium
AAGCGTCGCGTTGCGCGGCAACAGTGGCATCAAGCGCGGTATTGAGGTCGAGCACAACACTGCCACCGGTGCCAAACGTGGTGTCGAGCGCGCCGGTTGTGCCGTCGAGCCGAAACACCACGATGTCGCGGTCTAACGCATTGCTTGCGTTGGCGACGGTCGCAACCACCACGATTTTACCCGACGCTTGCGCAACCAAGGCAATTTCGCCGGCCGAACCAGCAGCGGAAACAAAGCTCGTGGTTGCAATCCCCGCAGTGCCGAAGCCCGCAACCAGGCCGGTTGCCGATAGCTTCACCACGGTTACCGCTTTACTGCCGGCCAGCGTTTGCGCTGCAAACCCAGCCGCATAAAATGTGTCATTGGGGCCAGCGATCGCGGCTTGTAATTGATCTGGGCCAGCGACAGACAGAGGAATCGCAAAAGGGGTTGGCGCGGTGTAGCTCAGCCCGTCAACAATTGCACCGTCCGTGGCTGGCGGGGCATCCGACGCCGCCGCATCGGGTTGCACGGCAGCAGAATCACTGCAGGCCACCAAGGCCAACGCTGCAGTTAACGCAAACAGGTTTCTAATCATGGCAAAAGTCCCTACCCGTCTTGAAGTAGTCTGGACTTTGCCATATTTGAATTTGATTATCAATTCTAATTTTAACAATCACCAATCAAAGATCAAAACCGGCCTTTGTATCCCAGTTGCACCAACCGTGGCGAATTCGGCCGGGCGCCGTACGGCCGACGCGAAACAATCACTTGCTCGTCGAAAACATTGTTGCAGGTCAGATACAACTCAGCTTCACTGCGGATGCGGAGATGGGCCGACAGATCCACCGTGAGCAAGGCATCGGCGCGTTCACTTGCGACAATCGCGCCGTGCCCGGCAACATCGCGCGAGGCACTGCGCCAACGCGCCAGCGCGCCGACGTCCCAACGTTTGGCCTGCAACTGGGTCGACACCGTCACTTGATGCCAAGGCAAATACGGTAGCTCGTCGTTTTTTGCAACTTGGCCCCAACCCGGAAATTCAGAATCAAAACCCGAACGGAACGCCGAGCGCGTTTCGGTCAACGCCACTTCGATTGGCACGTTGTAACCTTTGCGCACGGCGATGACGCTACTGCCTTGCACTTCAAGCCCATACACCAGCACCGCACCGCCATTAAATTCGGCGCCGTCTTGCGCTTCCATACAACCACTGGCTAACGTGCAACTGCCTTTGAGGTTGGCATAGTCGCTCACAAACCCAATGGCATCAAAGCTCAACACCGGCGAACGATAGCGCGTACCTACTTCGTAGTTGATACTTGATTCAGGCAATACACCCGCAGCGGCCGACGGAGCCACCGGCACAAAACCGCGGTGCACGCCGGCCAAGGCACTAATGCGCTCGGTCACATGATAGATCACCCCACCACCCGGCAAGACCACCGCGTATTGATCAGCTTTGGCAGGCGCAACCCCGAGTTGATCTTTGAAACGGTAGGCAATGGCTTCGACCCGCAGCCCCGCCGTGAATTCGAAATTGCGCCAGTTGGCGGTATCCTGCACATACCCGGCCAGCGCCAGCGTCGAGGCATCCGAGTCGACCGCAGTTGCGCGCGGCCGCAACGCGCGAGCCAATGCCCCTGCCGTCATGGTGTAGGTATCTTCGTAGCGTTTGCGATCCGCGTTGTCGTAGTGCAAGCGCAGGCCGGCATCCACATGGTGCGCCACCGCACCGTGGTTGCGTTCCGTGGTGAACGTACTTTGCACACCTTGGGAAACAAAATTGCGATCGTTGGTGCCGAGGATCAATTCCTCCTCGGGCGCGCTGCTATCGGCCTGGCCGCTGAGAATCGCGTAATAAATTTGGTTGGCGCCAGCATCAGGCTTGGCTAACAAACCATAAAAATCGCGCTGGCCAATGAAGCCATCAACTTTGCGCCAGGCGCGAGCAAACCGATGATGATACGCCACGGTTTCAATTCGCGTGCGCGTACTAAATTCGAGGCGATGAGTGGCGCGGAGCCGCAGGTGGCGCCAGGTCATCTTGTCGAGCTGGCTGCCGGCGTAGCGCCGCTGCGGCGTTGCGGCAAAATCCTCATCGGTGAGACCGGTGTAGGTTTCATTCGAGGTTTCAGTTGCCAACCCCGCTCGCAGTTCGAGCCGCTGATACAGTTGCGCGCTGGCCGACGACGAAACCATCGCAGTTACCTGTGCGTCGTGTTTGGTAAAACCCGTCGGTCCACCATTGTCGAGCTGCTTGAAGCCATCGCTGCGTAGATGCACATACTCGGCCATCACGCCCCAGCGCGCACCGCGTTCAGCCGCACGCAGGTGCAACTTACCGTACAGGTTTGAACCACCGGCAAGGTCGACGTAGCCAGTTCGCTGGCCCGGCATCGGCTCGTTTTGCATATCCACAGCGCCACCGACGGTGTTTGGCCCAAACCGAATTGCGGCCGGGCCTTTGGTCACGGCAATGCGCGATAACCTAGTCACGAGCGGCGAAAAATATGCCGCCGGCGCGGTGTAAGGCGCGGGCGCAATCAACACACCATCTTCCATCAAGGTAATTTTGGCGCTGCGATCGGCAGCAACACCGCGCATACCAATGTTAGGGCGCAAGCCATATCCATCTTCATCACGCACATACACGCCGGCAATGGCAGCGAGGGCTTTGTGCACGTCATCATATTCGTTGCGTTCAAGTTGCTCACGCCCGACGGTCGCTTGTGCACCAGGCGGCGGCCGGCCAACCACTTCAATGGTTTCGCTGCTGTCGTCGGGTGCGTTAACGGCGGGCACTGGTGGCACGGCGGTAATTGGAGCGGCGACCGTCGGCGCGTCCACCATCGGGGCCAATGCCGGCGGAGCGTCCACCGTTGGGGCATCCGACGTCGGCGCAGCGATTGCGTTGGCACACCCCACCAAGGCGAGCGCAAAACTCAGCGCGGCAATATCACCGCTAATCATTATCAGTCGCAATGCCGTCGGGCGTTTCAAGCGCAAGCACCGTGAGGAACTGGCTCTTGAGATCATCAGTAATCAATTTGACGGCGGCGTACGCTGCTACAACATCAGCATGATTCGCGGTTAAGGCACTGAGAAAACTATCGGGCAACGCGTCTACCTTGACGATGGCCGCGTCGATATTTGCAGTGATACGATCTGCTAAATCCTGACGCCCAACTGCAATCAAGAAATCGTCAAACCCTGGGCCGTCGGCGCGGGCCGTGGTGCCGGTGAAGGTTTCACGCAACACTCGCAAATTAGCCCGCAGGGCATAGCTGGCGCGGTCGGCGAACCGCAGTTCGACTTCAGCGATGCAAGGCGTCTCCACCGTGCCACAACTGTTAAGTGAAATTCCGGACGATTCACCCAGCTTCATCGTCTTGGTCATCGAGTCAACATAGAACATCGCATCCGAAATCAGATTCAGCGCAGCGTGGGCCGATGGCAGCGTCGACGCCGCCGTGCCAGCACCGATGAGTTCTCCAGCGTAGTTGCCGCCGGTCTCGCGCCACGCGTTAACCAGCGTCGTGGCCTGCGCCGCAACGTCGCTACCCAGCGCCGCTGCAAGCCGACAACGCGCCTGCGGTAAACTGGCAGCTAACGTATCCCAGCCAACCGGCGCAACCGCGCAGCTGTGATTATTATTAGGCGGAAATAGCAAAAACTCCATCGCGCTGAGCGACCGCACATTGATGGCGCGGGTGTCGATGGTGTAGCTAGCAGGATCGGTCCACAGCGTAACCACATCGCGATCCACGCCACATGGTGCCATCAAGGGCCATGCGTAGATCTTCGAGCGCAAGGCATTGT
>JAGPDK010000099.1 GCA_018057605.1 Kofleriaceae bacterium
GTACTACGATGCTTACCCACTCAATGCAGCCGAAGATCTGAGCCTGTTGGTTTCGTGGTCGGACGGCACCGTTGAAAGTGGCACGTTGTCCGCCGCTGGTTTGTCGGCGAACTTTGGTATTTATCTGTATGACACCAAGAGCCAAACGCGTAAGCCAATTTGGGATGACGAAAATTATTGGGACATCTTTGCGCGGCCACTGCGTCCACGCTCCGCACCTCCTGCCATTGAGCCTTCGGCAGGCAACGGTATTGATAACAATGCCGGGCTGATTGGTTCGATGAACGCGTACCAATCGAGTCTCGATCGGTTTGCCCCGGGCTCATTGTACGGTGTGCGCGTGATGGAAGGCTTCTCGTCGGAAGAAGGCCCACGGATGTTCGGCACTTCAATGTTCGAAGGCCATGCTAATCTCGGCGTCGCCCCAATCCAAGCAGACGGCTCGTGGTTGGCGCTGATTCCACCAAATATTCCAATTCACGTTCAATCGGTTGATAAGTTCGGTATGTCGGTTCGCAACGAACCGGTGTGGTTCTCGGTCGCCAAAGGTGAATCGCGAGTTTGCGGCGGCTGCCACGAAAGCCGTTCTGCAACCACGGTTATCAATCCTGGTATCACGATGGCGGCTGCCGTTGGTCCAGCCAAGATGTACGAGAACAAGACCCGTGCGGAACGGGTTTCGTCTGACTTCTCACGTGACAAAGTTATGGGCGTGCCGTGGGACACTTCGATACAATCGATCTTCGATGCCAAGTGCGTAAGCTGTCACAACGGCCAACCTGGCCCAGCTAATCCTTCGTACACCATCAGCGATGCCACCACCGGCACGTCGGTTTCCTGGACCTTCGATTTGCGTGGTCAACCTGTGAGCATTGGCGTCGGCGACATGCTCCTCACCGGTTACTCGGCATCGTACATCTCGATGGCTGGTCTCGACATGGAAGCCATTGAACGCGCTGACGTGATGGTCTCTGGCAGCTACAAGACCTACCTCAATCCGATGGATGCTAAGGGTTCGCTTGCGCTCAAGTTGCTCAATCCAGTGCAACAATTCCCGACCCAAGATACAGGGGTTCGCGCATACACCACGACGCCACACGCGCAAGCCAAAGGCTTCACGGACTTGACCGCTGACGAGTACTACCGCTTGGTGCTCGCTGCCGACATGGGCGTGAACTTCTACTCTCGCGAAAACAGCAACGCTGACTAACTGCCACACGGGCGTCGAGCGTTCGTTTGCTCGCTCGCGCCCTCCCTCTACTCAACTCCGCTGCGAGCGCTCGCTCGCTCCCATTCTGGGCCACAAAGGACTTTGTCATGACCAACTTCAAACAGATGAAAACGGGACTACTCACCGGCCTGCTGGTGCTTTCGCTCGGTAGCTCGGCTGCCTACGCCGGTGTCGGCGGTAGCAACGCAGCCATCAAGGCCGCGGTTGCTGCGGGCTCGACGGATGCCATCTTGGCTGAAATCGAACGCTCGGAAGGTCTGATCTGTACCGAGTGCGTGGATACCGTAACGGCGCTCACTGACCATAACAGCTACGTCGTGCGCGAAGCCGCGGCATGGTGGTTCGCGAAGCGGCCATCGCTGGCCACGATGATGACTGCACAAATGGTTGACGACTTGGCGTTGCCGGATTCGCGCAAGGTGCGCAATGCCGCTGACTTCATCGGGTCGGCCCGGTCGTTCGATGCGATCGGCGCGCTCGCTACCGCGATGTCACGCACTGACATCAATGCCGAAGCCAAACTCGCGATTGTTCGCGCGGTTGGCGTCATGGGTAAAAAATCTGGCAATCCCGTGTTGGCGGCCGGCATGCAAAATCCCGACGCTGGCGTGCGCACCCAAGCATTGTTGGCATGGCGCGATATGCGCGGCCAATCCGATGCGGCACCGGTCGTGACATTGCTTGGCGATGCCGATGCTGCAGTACGCTCCGAAGCCGCGACGGTTATTGGTAGCTTCAAGCAAAGCAATGCCCGCGCGATGTTGGAACAATTGGTTGTGCAAGATGGCAATGCGGTCGTGCGACGCAATGCCGCATGGGCGCTTGGTAAGATTGGCGACCGCGCTTCCCGCGTGGCTTTGACGACTGCATCGCAGGACAAATCGCCGTTGGTGAGCGGTGTTGCCCGCGCTGCGTTAGTGTCGTTGAAATAGTGGCGAGACCTGCTACCATGCCGACCATGGGGAAACGCATTTCAACAGCGTTGGCTAGTAGCATGTTGGTGGCCGTCGGGGCAGCCGCCGGCTGTTCTGATTCACCTGCTGGAAAAAGCTATTACGAGCGCAACATCGATCCGATTTTGCGTAACAGCTGCGCTGGCAGCACCTCGGGTTGTCACGTGGCGAACACGGACGACCCGTATTCGTTTGCGGGTGGAAATTTCGACGTCAGCACATTTGAAAATGTGCAAAAGCGACGTGACTTGCTGGAGCCGTTCGGCGCGTACACGACGCCCGTGCTGCTGATAAAGTCAGTCGCACCGAAGTCGTTGTTCGTTGGTTACAACACGGGGCTCAAAACCATTGATGTCCTGCACGCTGGGGGGCCGATTTTCGAACCGGGCTCGCCAGCGTATTTGACGTTGCAGTCGTGGTTGGACAACGGCGCAACGGAAAACGGGCTGGCACCTCCATCGCCGCCCAAGACCGGCGGCGGCGAATGCAGCACCGTGGTGCCCCCAGGGTTTGCGGCTGCGACGTATCTAAGCAATCCGAATTTTGCAAAATTTAAAAGCGATGTGATGCCAATCCTCAAGGATTGCAATTCGGGTAATTGCCACGGCGCACCGCAGTCTGACCTCTACATCACGTGCGGCGACGACGACACTCAGCTCGCCTACAATTTTAGTCTGGCTTGGTCGTTCGTCGCCACGCCGGTCGACGATTCGCAGATCTTGAAGGTACCGCTGGCAGTTGCTGACGGTGGCGTGCCGCACAGTGGTGGCGATCGCTTTGATAAGAAGTCTGATCCCAAGTATCAGACTTTGCGAGCCTGGTCGGAGGCGGTGGGGCGCTTGGAATTTGGCGAAAACGATCCAGCCAAAAAATTCTTTGCGGACAACGTGCAACCCATGCTGCTGCAACGTGGCTGTGCATTTCAGGCTTGCCACAGCCCGCAAGCGGGTAACGATTTTAAGCTGCGGTCGGGCACCGTTGGCTTCTTTTCGTCGGTTGGACTCGAACGCAACTATGACTTGTTACGCAACGAGTTTATGGCAGTTGAGTTTCCCGACGCGCGACGCGGTCGTGCCATCAGTAAATCGGTGCTGAGCGGTATCGCTCATCGAGGTGGCGCGGTACTCGAAACTCCTGGCACCGGATTGGCGACGCCAGCGGGCTGCCCAAATGTGTATGTACCTGCCACCGCGACCGCGTTTTGTACGATTCAGGAATGGGTCAACATCGAGCGCCAAGCGTTGCTGACGGCGGGCCAAGTCAGTTCGATGAACGCTGGCGACACCTTGCCGATCGTATACGTCGAGCGAGCCACAACGCACGTGGCGAGCCGGCTTGAGTTCGATACCTACCAGCCCGATTCTGATTTACGCGTTGCCATCGCAACGCTGGACGCCAATCAGCACATTGCCAGTGTTGCGGGGTCGCAGTCTTTGTTAGGCAATTGTGGCGTGACGTTGGCTAACGTTGATGTGCAAGCGCCGGACATTCGCAATGATGGCACCACGGTGGTGTTCGCGATGCGGACGAATGCAGCGGCTCCGTTGACAATCTGGACGGTTGGCGTGGATGGTAATAATTGTCTGCAGGTGACGACAGCCGCACCTGATCAAAACGGCATTAAGTTGCACGATTTTGATCCGGCCTGGTCGCCTGATGGCCAGTTCATTGTGTTCGCTTCAACCCGAGGCAAGGCTGGCGTTGGGCCAGGTCGCAGTCGTAAATATTTCCGTCCGCAATCGGATCTGTGGCGCATGCAATACAATGGTGCAGCGCCAGCAGGTGCCGCGCAGCAGATGACGTTCCTGAGTAACTCGGAAATTTCGCCGCAGTTCATGCGCGAAGGCCGGGTAACAATGTCGACCGAGAAGGTGTCGTCGGCGTTTGGGGCCGCCGGATTTTATCAAGTGTCAGGGCGTCGCTTGAACTGGGATTTGACCGACTACCATCCGCTGGTTGGGCAACGTGCGCAGTCTGGGTTCGCCGACGGGCTTGATGCTGCAGCCTTGAAACCATCGATTGGCTACCAGATGGTCAACGATATTCGTGAAGGTGCTGATGGCAATTTCATGATTATCTTATCCGAAGATGGCGCCAAGGCCGGCGCTGGCACGCTGGCGACCTTTAATCGCAGTATTGGTCCGATGGAACTTACCCGGCCTACCGACGGCACGGGGTATCTGCCGTCGCTCCGAATCATTGACCCGGCAGCCACCGGGCGGTTGACCGGCACCAACGGTGCGTATCGCGCGCCGGTGTCGATGCCAAGCGGCGAAATGATGGTCGCGTACGCGCCCGCGTCGTCGCTTGCCGCAACCAGCTTTGATTGGGACATCATCGCAATCAATCCAGCGACCGGTGCCAAGCAGACATTGATTGGCGGGGCCGGTGCGCAACTGGATGCAGTGCTTGGCTACAAATCGCCAGCTCGCGATTTGTATCTCAACCGCCGACAGCTGGTGTTTGGTGGAGCGTACGACGCAACCCGCGGCACCCGCGCCATTGTGCACATACCAGATGCCCCGATGTTGTTCTCGCTGCTGTCCAGCAATTTGCGTCGCGGTCGTCCAGTCGATGGATTTCGTAATGCGACCCAATTGGCAATCTTCTCGGAAGGTGTAGCAAATGCGATGACGCTCTCGGGCAACGGACCTGGTGGGATTTTTGAGTCACGCACGTTGCTTGGCCGCGCGAAGCTGGCATCCGATGGTTCGGTGAAGCTCGACGTACCAAGCGGCGTGGGTGTGGTGTTGGAACTGCAAGATGACGCCGGCAACACGATTACTAACATGGGCGAGGAACACCAATTTGGCGCTGGCGAAGGCATCTCGTTGGGCATTCGCCAGCCTTTGTTTGACGCAGTGTGCGGTGGTTGCCACGGCTCGGTGTCAGGTAATGAGCTCGACGTCCACGTGACCCCAGATGCGCTGACCGGAGCTTCGCAATCGCGGTCAGCGGCGGCTGCGGCATTCCAAATCAGTCCATAACCCAGTGCGTGCGCGTTACGGCTGGAGCCTCGGGGCTCGCGGCAACTCGTAGCACTAGTTGTACTTCGGGATTTTCCCATGGTTACAGCTAATTAGTCGCGTGATCGCATGGTGCCCACATCTGTTGGTGAAACCGCATGAATGTTTTGCACTTGGGTGCCGTCTACGGCATACCTTACGCATCATTTGTTGGCAGTCCGGTGGTACACCTGCCACCTCGGAGGATTCAGTATGTTTTCTAAGTGTTTTTCATCCCTGATGGTATCGATGCTGGCGCTCGGCCTGACCGTACATGTTGCCGAAGCGAAGACCAAAACCAAAGCCAAGCCCAAGGCCGCCGCAGTGGTGAAGACCCCGAAGGCGCCGGTTAAAAAAGTGATTGTGGTGACGCCCGAACACAAGAAGTCCATGGCGGAGTTGTTGGGTACCTACAAATTCGGCATGAGCAAGACCGACGTGTTGGCGCAACTGACCAAACAAATCGACGAGCAATACGCTGAGAAAATTAAAGCGACAACGGATGTCTATGTGCAAGACGGTTTGCGCAAAGAGAAGAAGGCGGATATCGCACGCATCACCAGCACGTACGTTGAGTTCAAAGGCAAAAAAGGTGGCTGGGACGTCTCGATGATCGAGGACGAATTCGCCCACAATACCGGCGAGTCGATGCTCGAGCACTGGGATAATCAAAACGGCAAAAACCAGCGTCGGTTTTTCTTCTTCGTTGATTCCAAATTGTACAAAATGCTGGTCTTGATCGACACATCGATTCTGCCAGCCGACAAACGCAATTTTGAAACCTTCCAAGTCGCCATGTTTGGCCGTTATGGCGAAGGAGAAGTTGAGCCCGGTCGGATCAAATGGCAAGCCGGCGAGTTCAACTTGACCGCCGTTGACAAACTCAAAACATATGACGCGCTGTGTTTGGCGATTTCTGATGCAGCTGTCAGCAAGTCGCTCGAAGGTACCCGCGCATCCAAAGCCGTTGCTAAGCAAGGCCCAAGCGCAATTACCAAAGCGGTGCTCGACACCGGCGACGAAAAGATTGATATCAACGCAAACGCCAACGCTGCGAACGCTGTTATCAATCAGAAGTAGCAGACGTAAGGCGGCCAGGGCGCTTATGCGTTTCGCGTACGCGCCGCCCACGCTCGATTGGGCACGGCGCTGATTATCTGTGGTCTTCCGCCGCAGCTAGTTCGGCCTGCGCCGCCGCCAAGGCATTCGGATTTTGCGCGGAACTCGGCAGCGCTTGGTAGGTCGTCACGAGTTCGCGCCGGGCCTCTAGTTCCGCCCCATGATCGCGTTGGGCTTTGGCGATATCAATCAATAACGCCAGTACTCTGGTTTTACGCGGTCCGTACACCAAGGCCTTGGCTTTGTTGGCCCATAGCGCCGCGTCAGTATATTTTTGACCTTGGAAGTATGCCCAAGCGGCGCGGTACGGTGGATCGTAGTCGGTGGGGAGCGCGTTGGCTGAGGCCACGAGTGCGGGCACGATATCCAGTGCGCGGCCGAGATAGACGTACACTTCGGCGCGCGGCCAATTATATGTCGAAGCGGCTAGGGGCGTGCGTGCCTTGCCGGCGGCATCGTCGAGCAGCGCCCGTTGGGTTTCCGCCATGGCTACGGCGTCACTGTGTTTGTCCATTGCGTCGTAGGCTTCGCGCAGTCCAACCATCGCATCGGCTCGATCGTCGACGGAGAGTTGAGTATTGGGTGCGGCGAGCAGCGTGGTCCAGGTTGTGATGGCCACGGTGCGCAGCTGGGCGGCGGCTGCCGCGCCCGCTTCGTTTTGTTTGCTCACGGGTTGGGCGCAATTCATGGCGATGTGCATCGCATCACTTGCGGCCGACGTCTGACCGAGGTTGCCGGCCTCGGTGCTGGCCAAGCGTACGCAGCCGAGGAAGTCGTTGCGTTTGGCTTTGGTTTGCAGCAGCGACAAGACAATCTGCGGTCGACGAAGCGAGGCTTGGCCGGCTTTTTCGAGTGCGGCCGCAAATAGCGGTTCGGCCGCGGTGAAATCACCGCGGGTTACCGCTTGATCGCCTTGGGTGATTAACGCTGCCACGCTTTGTGGGGTTGCCGTAACTTGGCTATCTTGCACGAATGCAACAAATTGGCTTGCGCTCGCCGAGCCAACCAGGCGGCCAAGCACTTGTTCGGAAGGTGCAATCACGTAAAACGTTGGCCACGCCGAGAGCGGAAACGCTGCGACCGTGGCTGCATTGCGATCGCGGTCGGTATCGATTGCGACAAAGACAAACTTGTCGGCTATGGCCGCCATCGCGGCGTCGGTAAATACCGTGTTTTGCATCGATAAACAGGTGTGGCACCACGGCGCCCACAGATCCATGACGATCGCGCGCTGAGTTGCTACTGCGCAGGCCAGCGCAGCTGGATAATCGTCGACGAACCACGCCAGGCGTGAGCCGTGTTCGGCTTTGGCCGCAGCGCAGGTGGCGCCGGTTGGCGCGGCCGAGCCATTGGCTTGACTACCTACTGCTGCGGAACCTGCGTTCGCGGAGGTGGTCGGCGGCGCGGTTTTGTGACACGCCGCCACGCAGAAAACCGGTGCTAACCACGGCCGTGCACGATTCGAAAATGCCATGCCATGTGGTAGCATATCGCGCTAACGCAAGCAGCGAGTGGCTGGGTTTTGTCGACGGTGCGAGTGCCTTTTGTGATGCGCTTCGTGTATGGTCCGCGCGATGTCAAATCCTCCGGCCTCGAACCGCGGCAAACCCGGAACTCCGACCGCCGCTTCATCTGCGACACCGCCTGATGCAACGCTTGAAACAACGTTGGCCCGAATCATGGGCGAGCGCCGCGACAAAGGCTCCGCGTTGGCACAAACCGGCCGCAATCCGTATCGCAACGATATTGCGCCACGCGATCAAATCGCCGATGTGCGCGCGCGCTATGCCGCCACCAAGCCGGCGGCCGACGCTGTGCACGATGGCATTGTGCCCATCGATGGGACGTTGGTTCAGGTTGCCGGCCGCGTCATGGCCAAGCGCGGCTTTGGCAAAACTGTCTTCGCACCGTTGCGTGATCGCAACGACGACATTCAGTTGTATCTTAATGTCGAACATCTTGATGCGGGTGATTTTGAAAACGTTTTACCCAACCTCGACGCTGGCGATATCGTGGCCTGTGAAGGCCCAGTGTTTTGGACCAAGCGCGGCGAGATGTCGATTTTGGCCAAGCGCTTGTACGTGCTGACCAAGTCGTTGCGCCCGCTGCCAGACAAATGGCACGGTCTCGCTGATGTTGAGCTGCGCTACCGCCAGCGCTACGTTGATCTTGCGGTGAGCCCCGATGTGCGTGACGTGTTCCGCAAGCGCAGCATGATCGTGCGTGGTATTCGTAAATTTCTCGACGATCGTAATTTTATGGAAGTCGAAACCCCGATGATGCATCCGATCGTCGGTGGTGCAGCAGCGCGGCCGTTTGAAACCCATCACAATGCGCTCGACATGAAGTTATTCATGCGCATCGCTCCTGAGCTGTATCTCAAGCGCTTGGTGGTTGGCGGGTTTGACCGCGTGTACGAAGTGAATCGCAATTTTCGTAATGAAGGGTTGTCGCGTCGCCACAACCCCGAATTCACCATGCTTGAGTTTTACCAAGCGTATGCCACCTACGATGACTTGATGAACTTGACCGAAGAATTGGTTGCGTCGTTGGCGGTTGAAATCAATGGCTCGACCAAAGCGACCTGGGATGGCGTCGACGTCGAATTGGCGGCACCTTGGCAGCGACTCACCGTGGTGGAAGCCGTGCGCACGTTGGGCGGCATCGCCGAGGCCGAGCGGGTATTTACCGACCCTGCGTTCGCAGTGCAGCAATGTGCTGCGCATGGGGTGCCAGCCGCAGACATTGCCCGCGCGATTTCGGAGGGCGTGCCAGCCGGCACCACGTTACCCTACCCAGCGGATCAACTCACGGCGCTGTTCAAAACCGCGGAACGCGACACAGTTGCCGCAGCGATGATCGCGCTGTATCCAAGCGAACATGTGCGTCGGGTCCGGGCCGGCCACTTGGGCTATTTGTTGTTTGAAGCCACCGCCGAAGACAAGCTGGTGCAGCCAACGTTTTTGACTCAGTTTCCGCTGGCGGTTTCGCCGCTGGCGCGCCGCAATGAACAATCGCCGGAATTTTGTGACCGGTTCGAACTGTTTGTCTGTGGCAAAGAGATTGCGAATGGATTTTCCGAACTTAACGACCCCGATGATCAACGCGCCCGGTTTGCGGGCCAAGTGCAGGCCCGCGCGGTGGGTGCTGATGAAACCATGGACTACGATGAAGACTATTGCCGCGCGCTCGAAGTTGGCATGCCGCCAACCGCTGGCGAAGGCATCGGTATCGATCGGCTGGCTATGTTGTTAACCGGCCAAGCCTCGATCCGCGACGTGATCTTGTTCCCTTTGATGCGGCCGGAGTAGCCAGTCTATGTTCATCGCTCTCATTCGTCGGATCGCGAGCAGTTTGCCGGTTTTCGTAGCGTGGCGGTACATCCGTGCGCGTGAGATGAAAGTCAGCGTCGTTGCGACGGTGGTAGCGGTGCTGGGCTTGTTTGTCTACGCTGGTTCGCGCGTGATGGAACAGGCCATGTTTGCGGAGTTTGACTGGATTCATAAAACGCCAGTGCCAGCGGCGCTGCGCAGTACCATGTGGGCAGGGCTTGCTATTGCATTAGTCGCAGCTTTGGTGCGGGTGTCGCTGCCGCCGGCGCGGCGCAGCCCAGTGCTTAGCGCCATCGTGGTGTACGCTTTGCTGTTTGCCGGCATTGTGTACGCCATCGGCGATTACACGACGCGTGGCGTGCCGTCGCCCTCGTATGGTGTGGCACATAAAAACAACGCCATCATGCGGCTAGCGCAATATTGGTTCATCGTGGTTGGCCCGGTATTGTTGGGCATCGCGGTTGTGCTGTTTTGGCGCTTACAGAAACCATGGCTGCGGGTGTCATCCCGCGCGATTGCGGTGATGGCCGCCATATTATGCGTGGTGCTCGTCGTGTTGCGACTCCAATGGTTGGGCGGCTTACAAACCAAATTGCTCGACGATGCCAACGTTGCGAACTTCTGGGGCAATGTGATTCGCTACACCGAAATAGGCGCGATCGCTTTGGCCGCCCAGGCCTTGTACTTTGGTTTTTTGCGGTTGTTTTTAAGCTTTTTCACCACGGTGTCGGTTGGGGGCGTGTGGATTGGCACTGGCGCGTTGGTGTGTGTGCTTTCGGTGATGGGCGGTTTTGAAGCCGACCTGCGCGAAAAGATTTTGGGTTCTAATGCCCACATTCAAGTCACCAAAGAAGATGGGGATTTTACCGAGTGGGCCGATGTGCGCGCAAAAATCAATGGAATTGCCGGCGTCAAAGCGTCGACTCCATTTGCGGTGTCTGAAGTTGTGCTCGCTTCGAATGATAACGGCATGAACGTGATCATCAAAGGCATCGACCCAACCACGGTCGGGCAAGTCACCGATTTGATCAATAATCTTGAAGGCACACCAGTTGAAGATCGCGAAGCGATGCAACGGTTGTATCCGTTGGTGGGTGATGAAGGCAAACTCAACGTGCCACAGCCAAGTCAACCTGGGGCAGGGCAAGCGCCAAGCAACGTGATCGACAAAGCACCTGACGACATGCCGCAAGGGGCAGACCCAGTCGACTTGTCGACGCCGCCACTGCCGGCGCACGCTGGCTCAAATTCCGAATCCAACCTGGGGGAACCCGCGCCTGGCGCTGCGCGGACCGCGGACGCCGAGCCCGACCATTTTGGGGGTGATGCCGCGCCGCTGCTTGGCGATGCCGGCCCACTGACCATTGACGCGGCGGACTCTGCGGTGACCGCTGGTGCGGTGGCTGCCGTCGACCAAGCACCAGCGGACTATGTTGGCAACGCCGAACCGCCGCAAGATTTTTCAGCGCCGCTCGACGGCGAGGGCCTCGCCCCGCAACTTGATGCCACGGGGGCTACCGCAACCACGGAAGGCGTTGATGCGGCCCAGCCCGATGAACATGGGGTGGTGCGAACCATTACGATTCCCCTTGAAGATGGGCCGCAGCTATCGCGGCGGACCCAAACTTTGCCAGGGATTTTTGTTGGACGTGAGTTGGTTAAGCAAACTCATCTATATGTCGGCAAAGAGGTTCGCATCGTTTCGCCATTGTCGGATCCATCGAACCCTGATGCCACCGGCACGCCAATTCCATTTAATCGCGACTATCGGGTGGCCGGCGTGTTCTTCACCGGCATGTACGAATACGATCTCAAATACGTCTATGTCACGCTCGATTCGTTCCAGGAGTTTCTTGATCGCGGCGATTCGATCGACGGTATTGAAGTGCGGGTTGGGGATCCTGAAGATACCACCGAGTACGTTGAGCGCATCAGCAAGGTGTTAGGGCCGGACTATCGTGTCGTCGACTGGAAAGAACTCAACCGCTCGTTGTTCTCCGCGCTCAAGCTCGAAAAAATCGCGATGTTTTTGGTGTTGGGCATCGTGATTCTGGTTGCGTCGTTTTCCATTGTCGGCAATTTGATCATGGTGGTAGTTGAAAAAGGTCGCGAGATTGCCTTGCTTAAAACCTTGGGTGCCACCGACCGCGCCATCCAATGGCTGTTCCTGATTCAAGGCTTGTTCATCGGCACCATCGGCACCGTGCTTGGCGTTGGCATGGGGTTAGGCTTGTGTTGGTACGCTAACAGCGCCGGGGCGCCGCTTAATGCCGAAGTGTATTACATCGACAAAGTGCCGATTCATGTTGATCCGATATCAGTTGCGTTCATCGCGCTGGCCGGCATTGCTATCAGCATTGCAGCGACGCGCTATCCCGCGTATCTCGCTTCAAAAGTGCGTCCGGCATACGGACTCAAGCATATTTAAATACACCGCTGTGCGACTGCAGACCACTGTGAAATTCTGGATACCCCGCGATCGGATTGCGACCTTGTAATATCAGTGGTTTCTGATGCGCGCAGGTTGGCACAGCGGGTGCTATTGACCTGGTACATGAAACTCGTCGGCGTAACTGTTGTAACTGTGATGGCCACAACGTTGGTAACCGCTGCGGCCGGTGCCGCGCAAGCTCAGGCTGGCGGCTATCTCGGGTTGTCGTTAACTGGCAGTGCAGACATGAACAATGCCCAAGCCAACACCAGTGTGGACACACGCAAAGCCATCGCGCTCGGCAAACGCTGGGGCATGATTTCCCTTGAAGGCAATCTGGCCATGATGGATGCCACGATCACCCGCGCCGCCTACACCGGCAAAACCGCAGGTGTCGCGGGTCGGATTTCGGTGCCGTTAGCCCCGTTGGTTAGCGCATTTGGCACGCTCGGTGTGGAGCAAACCTGGTTGTCAGCGGACAATGGTGCGTTGCCTGGTTTTGCTGGTTCACAGACCGTGGTGGGCGCGGGCCTTGAAGCCAAACTTGATTTCATGGCGCATGGTTCGTTGTGGCTGGGCTACATCGTCCGCACCGGCGACCTAACCACCGACGACGGCAATAGCTTCGACGCACAGACCGCATCGTTTGCAGTCGGGGCAACCCTGGGATTCTAGCGCGCGACTTTGGCTGCACCGCGTATCAGCCGGCCTGCTGTGGCCGCGCTGTGCTGCGCCGCGTGGCCGTGGCTTAGCCGATGTTGAAGTCTTCTTTGGGCGCACCAGCCTCGCCGGTGGTGAATCGCGCCAGCTTGTAGAGGTCAAAAATTTCGTGTTTGGTGCCACCGCCGAGCCATTCGGCGTAGAGCTGGCCGATGATCGGCGCCATCATAAAGCCATGGCCAACGAAGCCGCTGGCTAGAAAAAAATTGGGATCATCTGGTGCGGCACCCAGCACCGGGTTGCCATCCGGCGAACAATCGTATGGGCCAGCCCATTGCCGGAGCATCTTGACGTTGCGCAGCGTCGGCATCAAGCGGGTCAGCCGCCGGGCATAGGTCGCAAGAAATTCGAGCGATGAGCCCATGTCATACGATGCGCCTTGGCCAGGCACGGTAACGCCGCCGACAATTTCGCCACGCATCGACTGGCTGCAATATAAGCCGCTGGCAAGCTCCGACACCATCGGCCCCAAAAATG
>JAGPDK010000100.1 GCA_018057605.1 Kofleriaceae bacterium
GAACCACTGTGCATGTTGTGGTGCATCCCCGGTTTTGCTACCAACCAATGGCACCACGCGTTTAAGTTGCTCAAGTAGCGATACTTGAAATCGGCGGACCTGTCGCTAATCATGATGTGAACGGTCAACCGCCGGGCGTGGTTCGCTGACGCGCTCGCCTTTAGGATTGATTTCGAATTCTTTGCCAGCCAGTTGCACGGTTGCGACGCCCTTGCAAAAACGCATGGCGTCGTCGAAGGTGGCGGCGATTGCGACCGAATGATCGGCGGCTAGAAAGCCGACCTTTTTGCCACTGGTGCGAAACCGCAGCATGCCTTCTTGGTATTCGTCGGGGCCATTATCGAAATTGTAGGCTAGGCCCAGGTCCTTGCCGGTGGTGTCGATGTAGTGCAGCTGGTTACCGATGACCGCGCCGGCGACGCCGCGTGGGCCAAAGCCAAAAGCTTCGGGGTACGGGCCCAATTGCTGTTTGCCACTGCGAAAGATGTAGCCGTCTTTGCCTTCAACCACCTGCCACGGCGAGTCAAACGCAGCGTCGGCATGGTCGGCTTCGCAATCGTAACTTGGCGGCGATGAGGCAACGGCTGTCGTCGCCGAGCCGGCGCCGGTGTTGGATCCGCTGCCGGCGGCTGCAGCGCTACTGCCGACCGCGAGCGGTGCCGCTGCTGCGGGCACAGTAGGCGCCACCGTGTTGGGCGTTGCGGTCGGATTGGGTTCAGGCCTGCGCGCTGATGATTTGCAGGCAACCAATACTGTCGCTACTATAAGGAATCGCATGTCACATTGTAAAACAATCGTGGGCCAATTGCTGGCTGGGGTGCGCGCCGGTTCGTCGCAGCGACGCTGCCGCGCCTTAGCCCCCGTACATGTTGGCTGGGTCGGATTTTTTTGACGCAATTTTGCCGTGCATGATCAGCGCAGCGGCACCGGCGCAACTCGCAGCTATTGTCACCGCTGCTACCGAGCGCAGCCAGCGCTGTTTGGTGGTGTCGCCAGGAATGAACGCGACCAGCGTCGGCAAGGCCACGGCAGCACCCAACAGCAGCAGCGGCAGCGTCGGAAGTTTGGCGTAGAGATGGGTGTAGGTCAATGTCGCGCCGAGATGGCTGAGAAACACGCCTTGGGCCAGCGGGGCTGGTTCGTTGATCCGTAACACCAAGCCACCGATGCCGAGGGCGCCAGCGGTGGTTGCCATCGAACCCAACAACATGGCCATGAGCGCCGACGGCGTCCACAGTGCACACAGCCCGGCAATTGCAGCCGTTATCAACATGGTCAACCATGAGGCCAACGGATAGGCTTTGCGACCGACCCGGGCCGCACCTGCAACGCTACTACCGACGATGATTAGCGCACCGATAGCGAGCGGCACAAATTGCCCCATGCTGCGCGCGAATGTTGGCTTGCCAGCCAAGTACAATGCGGCAGCGGCGGCAATCGCCGTCGCGGGCACCACAACAAGCCGTTTCCCGCCGAGTAAAGCCAGCACGATGGCCACCACACCGACGAGCGCCGTGGTGATGGGAATCCAGCCGATCGAATCCACCGGTGGCCACTGCGGCATGTTGGCCAGCGCGATGTGGGAGGTCACCAGGCCAGCGGTCGCGGCGGCCGCCAGCGCCGCTTGCCGCCGCTGAGAATTGGGTTTCGCGATACGCGCAGCGAGCACGCCCGCACCCGCTGCGACCGCCGGATACCCGACGATGGCCAAGCCCATTTGAATTTCAAAACTACTTGGCATACCCATTCCTTGCTCGGACGTGAACCGATTGGCGCGGGGCACGCAGCGCCTCGGCATTCAAACCATTCGGCGGTCTAGCGCCTAGTTACAGTTGCGCGAACAGCCGGTGCGGCGGCCCTGGTGGTCGCGCCGGTCTAGCGGCTTCGATTATACAAGGGACGTTCCCGTCCCTTCTGTCGACGACAAGTCGCCGGCATTCAACCCACCGCGCGTTACTCGCGCGCTTTTTTTCTTGGATCATTTATTGGCCGTTTCTGGTTACTTCTTGGCGCCTTCGATGCCAATCGTGAGTTCAATGTCGTCACCGATACCGTCAGGCATGAATTTCATTTCAAAATCGGAGCGTTTTATCGTGATCTTGGTCTCGTAGCCGACCCGCACATTCTTCCAAGGATCAGTGCCCGTGCCGAGCGGCACCACTTGAGCGGTCACGGGCTTGGTGACGCCGTGCATGGTCAAGTCGCCTGTGACCGCGAGCGCGCCGGCCGTGCCTGCTTCGATCTTGGTGCTCTTGAAGGTAATGGTTGGGAATTGCGCAGCGTTGAAAAAATCTGGGCTGCGAAGATGTTCGTCGCGTTTGGCATCGCGTGACTCAATCGACTCAGTTTTGATCGAAAGTTCGATCGACTGCTTGGTGACATCGGGGTCAACTACGACCGAACCTGAAACATCTTTGAACCAACCGTAGGTGAAGCCGGCGCCAAAGTGCCGCGCTTTGAATAGGAAAACGCTGTGACTGGCGTCGAGCTCATATTTGCCGGCTGGAAACGCGCCTGCGGCTTCGCTCGGCACGGTCACGGTTTTCTCGGTAGCAGCAACGGCCGGTTGGTCGGTTTTCGCCGGGGCGGTAGCCGCTGGCTTTGGTTCTGGAGCTTTGTCTTTTTTACAGCTCACCAGTGCAGAGGTTGAGGACAGCAGCGCGATAACCAAAAAGTTTTTTATGGAGGTGTGAAGCATGAGCACTGTTGTAGCGCCTTGGCGTTGCTCGACAAGGTTGTGTCGTGGGCAACACCGTTGCATGGCTGCAACAATGGCGCATGCCGTGCTAGGCTGCGGCGGTGCGTGCCACGTACTTGATCAAAGAAATGTTTGGCCCGACGCTGCAAGGCGAGGGGGCCCACGCCGGCCGGGCCTGCGTGTTTTTGCGTTTCGCTGCATGTAACCTTGCGTGTGGTTGGTGCGATACCGATTTTTCCGTCGAGACCGCCGAAAAACTCACGGCCAGCGAAATTGTCACGCGCTTGCAACAGCTCGATCGTTACGGCAGCGGCCTGGTCATCGTCACTGGCGGCGAGCCAACGTTGCAGTGGGATGCCGTGCTGGCCACGGCGATTGCCGAGGCGGGTTTTCGTGTGCACATGGAATCCAACGGCACCCACGCGCTAGCGGCGCCGGTTGATTGGCTGACAATTTCGCCCAAGCCACAGTTTCATGCTGGGCGATTTGCCTTGGCGTCGGCATTGCCCGCGAGCGAAATTAAAGTCGTGGTCGATGATTCGGTTAACGCCGCAACATTGGCCGACTACGAACAGCGCTGGTCGTGTGAGCAGCGGTTCGTGCAGCCTTGCATGGACGAACGTCACCGTGAACACTTGGCCCGTGCCATCGCGCTGGCGATCGAGCGGCCGGCGTGGCGTTTGAGTTTGCAGCTGCATAAGTTGATCGGCGTACAGTAGGCGGCCCTCCGTCGGTGGCTTGCTCGTTGGCGCGCGCTGCGTTACAGCTGGTTATGCCTACGTTGACGTCACGTGAAGCTGCGGTTGCAAGTTGGGCCGCTGGTTGGGTTGTGCTCAGTTGCGGGTTGGCCGCATGTAAACGTAACACCTCGCCGACCGGTGGCGAACCCCAACCTGCCGCTGGGTCGGCAGCCTCGCGCGATGCAGGCGTACTTGACGCTGTGCCGGTTGCACCTGATTGGCGGAGCACGGTGCTGCCGACAAATGCTCCAGCGGCATTTGCGGTTTGGGATCTGCCGGGGCGCGCGCAAGCTTGGCAAGGCGCTTGGCTGAGCCAACCTGGGCTCGGATTTTTTCTGGCGATCGAAGTTGCCGGCGCACGGGTCACCAGTTGGGATGGCAACGTAGAAAAGCGCTTGGAGTTCGCGCTTGAATCGCCGTGTTCGGCCAAATTTATTGAAAAATCCCCGGCCGGTGAAAGTTCGAGCACGACGCACTTCACGGTGAAAGCCGGCAAGCTGTGGGCCGGGTTGGGTGATGCTGGATCGCGCAAAGGTAAAGCGGCGGTTGTGTGTGCGGCGAATGTCATGTTGGTGCTCGATGAAAGCGGTAGATGCACCCAGTACACGCCGAATTTTGGCAATTACCGAGAAAGTGCGGGGCATTGTGCGCTGCGCAGCAAGGCCGGGGGTGAAGTGTTCACGGCCACCGTTGATGGCGTAGCTATTGAACTGCTCGTCGACGGTGATGCGATTTACAGTACACAACTGAGCAAGATGCCGGATCGTGGCTATGCTGATTTTGCCGCGGCCAAAGCTGCGTGGCATTGATCCTGCGAGGTACCGGTTGCGCTGCGGCGGCGTGCGCGCTACCACCCAGGTATGCACCTAGTTCAAGCTATCGCGTTACTTATTGTGGTGGCTGTGGCCGAGCCGGCTTGGGCTGGCGCCGCGTCGGCAAGCGCGCCGGCAACAGCAACAGCACCGGCAAACCCGGCAAGCAAGGCAACGCAGAAACCGGCGGTGGTCGCGGGCTCGATTACCGGCAAGGTGGTCTTCACCGGCGAACCGCCGGCACGCAAAAAACTGGTGCGCGACAGTGACGCGGTCTGCGCTGCGACCGAAAAATATAACGAAGATGTGATGGTTACCGACGGTGGTTTGCGTGACGTGGTGGTCCGCGTGGTCAACCCGCCGGCCTTCGATGCCGCCAGCCTTGGCAAACAAGTTATTATCAACCAAACCCAATGCATGTACGAACCGCGCGTGGTTGGCGTGGTGGTTGGCCAAGCCCTAGCAGTGCAAAATGGTGATCCGACGTTTCACAATGTCCGCGCCACGTTGGCTGACAAACAGCTGTGGAACAACGCCCACCCCAAAGCGGCGCCGGCAATCGTGAAGGAAAATGTCGGCCAAGCTGGTGACGTGGTTGAATTGCACTGCGATGTCCATCCATGGATGCACGCCTATGCCTATGTGCAAGCGTCGCCGTATTTTGCAGTGACCAGCACCGACGGTGGGTTTGCGATCGGCGGACTACCGCCGGGTAAATATAGAGTTGAAGCCGTGCATCCATTGTTGGGCACAAAAACTTCGACCGTGACGGTTGGTAAAGGTGCGCGCGCAAAGGCCAAAACTTCGTTTGCGTTCACGGCCAAGTAGTTGCACGATGAAGTTCATGGTCGCCCACAAGCTACGTGCCGCAGGGTTGTTTTGGGTGGTCGCATGCAGCTCGACGGCCAAGGGTCCGGCGGCAACCGGCGCATTGCCCATTGGCTCGCACACGGTTGATTCAGCTGGGGCGTCGTCGGGCACCGTCGCTGCGGTGCCTGCGGTCACCTGCGAGCGTGCGATGCAAAATCTACACAAGCTCTGGGTCACCGCTAGCCTGCAGACCAGTTCGCAGGTGCAGGCAATCTACGCCAACGCTGGCACCAAGCTCACACCTGCGCTGCTTGCGTTGTGCCAATCCGACGTGTGGTCGCCGGCCGGCCGCACTTGCATTGCGCAGGCTGCGAGCTTGGCTGCGATCGACGTGTGTACCCGCGATTTTTCTGCTAGCCAGCAAACACATTTAGTGGCTACCACCGTCGAGATTATCAATACCGTCGATGTCACGCTTGCGCCCGCTGCAATGCTTGGGCGGCCATAATCATGAAGTGCCGCAGCGCCGCCTCCATGGTGTTGTTGTGCGTAACCGTGACATCGGCGTGTCGCACAACTCCGGTACCCGAACCCGTCGGTGCGTTGCCGGCCCAGCCGATGTTGGGGGTGGGTGCCGTCGCTGATGACCCAGCCGTTGCAGCCTTGCCACCCTGCCAGATTTCCGCTGAAGTCGTCGCGGCCCGCGCCACCCAAACCTTGGCTGAAGCCATGATGGAGCGTGACTTGTCACTGCAAGTTGTCAGCATGTTGCGCCGAGTTGTGCACAGTCGCTGCGCTCAAGACGGGTGGAGCGAGCCAACGTTGCGCTGTTACCGCGATGCAACGGTTGATACCGATCCGATGGTGGTGTGTGCAGACACCATGTCGCCAGAACAATTGCAGCGCCTCACGGTTGACGTTGGTGCTGAGGCTGATCGGCTGCGCGCAGCAATGCACTAGACTCCCCCAAAGCCGATCCTCGCGTCGGGCCGCGTTGGCGCTGCGCTTCCGGTCCTCATTGACAAGCGCCAACTGCGGTCCGGTTCGCTCGCCGCCTTGCCAGCCGCGAGGCTGGGCTTTAGGGGCCACTACCGATAGGACAGCGTCGACGCTCCGCGTTACTCCATGCGACGGATGCGCCACAATCCAATCACCATCCAAATTGTCGCGACCACCGCGATCCCGATGGCACCGCTGCCTACGCTATCGCGGGTCAAGCCAGCGATGGAGTTGGCATGATATGACATGGAAACGTTGCGCAATGAAATTGGCAGCGCGCCCATGGCGAGGTCGATGAACAAGGCATAACAGATCGCTAGCGTCATGCCGTTTTTGGGTGCGATCGTCGCGATCGCGGCAGCGACTACACAAAAACCTAAGGCAGCAGCCGCAACGCCAGCGATTGCCAACGGACCGGGTAGGTTGCCATCGGATGCGGCATGGGCCGCCACCAAACCAACGATTGCGAAAATGCCAACCATCGGCGCTAAAGCGAGCAGTTTGCCTGCCGCGATTGTCCAGCGCGCCAATGGCCGCGACCACAAATACGCGCTGGTGCGTTCTTCGAGTTCTTCACCGAGCGAGCTGGCGACATTCATCGCCGGTGAAATGGCTAAGGTTAACATCACAACGCCCAACACGCCGCGGGCGAAGCCGGCTGGGTTCATGGCTTGGTACCCGCGTGCATAGCGGTAGGTCAGCGCGGCGTAGAACAGCGGCAGCACCGCAAGAATGGCGGTGACCCACGGCGTGCGGCCACGAATGGCGCGGCGCCAGGTTAACGCTGCGATCGCCCAAACGGCGGTGAAGGTCGTTGGTGGTGCGTAGGTTGAACCACTCATTGCGCACCCCCGCTGGTGAGATAATCGAACACGGCACTAAGATTATTATCGGGTGAGGTCATCGCAGTAATTTTCAAATCTTCGGCGACAATGGTGTGCCCAAGCAGCGTGTAACAAGCATCGGGATCGCGAGTTTCCAAGACAACTGCATCACGTTCAAACCCGATACGCGTAATGTGTGGGGCGCTGGCCGCGGCCGCCGCAATCACCCGCGGCCGATCGCATTCAATCCGAATCCGATGCGGATGTTTGTCGATGAGACGTCGGATGTCGTAGATGTTGCCTTCGGCCAACACTTGGCCGCGGTAGATCACGACGATGTCGGTAGTCAGCGCTTCGATTTCGTACAGCACATGGCTCGAAATCACTACCGAGGTACCGTTGGTGGCGAGCTTCTTGATGCGTTCAATAATGTCGATCCGTGCCATCGGATCAACGCCGGTCAAGGGCTCATCAAGAATCAGCAGTTCGGGTTGATGGACAATCGCCGACGCCAGCTTGGTGCGTTGCCGCATGCCCTTGGAAAAACCTTTGATGGGCCGAAACATGTGTTCGGTCATGCCCATTTTTTCCAGCGCAACATGTGCAGCTTGGGTCGCCTGGTTGGATGGCACCCCAGAGAGCCGCGCCAAATACGTCACCAGTTCGAGGGCAGATAATTCGTCGTAGGTTTTTTCGTGCTCCGGCGCGTAGCCGATGCGTTGCCGCGGCGCTTGTTCGTGAAATGGATCCTGGCCAAACACGCGCAACGAACCGCGCGATGGGGTCGACAAGCCAACCAACATTTTCATCAAGGTTGATTTGCCGGCGCCGTTAGGGCCGAGTAGGCCAACGATGCCACCGCGAAATTGCCAATTGATCGAGGCTACGCCAAGCACTTGGCCGTACCATTTCGAACAATCCGTGGCTTCAATGATCGGCGGCGTGATTAGGTCAGACGTCTTGCTCATGGCACACCGCCTACGCCGGTCGAACGTGATTGATTGACGCGCCACCAGGCCAAGCCGAGGCCGATGGTCACGTATCCACCGATCGATGCTAACGCGTAAGGCAGTGGCACCATGGCGCTGCGACCTTTCCATTCAACATCAAATAAATGAAAGGTCAGCGAGGTAACTGCGGTCGGTGGATCAAGCGCACCGAGGGGCGAATTGGTGAGCAGTCCGATGCCAGCGAAGATGGTGCCGGCAATTAAATACGCACCGGCCCACAATGCTACCGCCGTCCGGCGCTTGTTGGCCAACGCGGAAAAACCCAGCGGCAACGCCGCGTACACTAAAGCACCAAGAAAACCTGCCGCCGCGGCTTTGCCGAGCATCGGCAATAAATCGACCAGCTCGCTGGTGGTTTCGGCTAACCCCAGTCTTTCGCCAGCGAGAAACAACGGGCCCGCCATCATGATCAGCATTGTCGCGAGCAATAGCCCTGAGAATTTTCCGAGTACGTAATCGAGCGGGCGGACCGGCCGTGCAAAATAAAACGTAAAGCCGCCGCTTTGGGCATCGCCGGCGATCACCGAGGCCCCGACCGTCAGGCTGAAAATGAACGCAGCGCGCGAAAAGAACGTCATGGAAAACGGCACAATACCGTCGGAGAATTTGAGGCCCATGCCACGCGACGCAATGGCGTTGAACATCTTATTCGACGACACATACATAACCGCACCGGCCACTAGCGTAATCATAATGGCGGTGCCCAACGGGAATTTAAGTCGCCACCAACCTTTCCATGCGGTGCTCAATTGGTTGCGCATGATCACGCGCCAGCGCGCTGAGGCGGCTAGCCTAATACCCGCATACCGCTTATAGCCAAGATCATAAATCGCGGCAGCGCGGTGCGTAACCGCCGGTTGCTCGTCCGGTTTTCCGCTGCTTGGGTCGGAGCCAGCGGCACCACTTGCTGTCGCCGTTGCTGGTTGCTCGTTAGTCGATGGTGTCATGGCGTCACCGGTTGTGTGGCAGCCGCAGCCGCATCGTCGTTGGCGGCCCCAATAATTCGCAGGAACGCCGCTTCAACGGTCTCGCGCTGCACTTCGACGCTGCGCAATTGTGCCCCGGTTTGTGCAGCAATCTCGAACAGCTGCCGTGGTCCTTGCGTCGGATCAACCGTCACCCGCAACGCAACCGGCGACGTCACTTCGCTGGTCACGCCAGCGTTGGCCAACGCGGTTGCGAAATCTTGGGCGTGGTCGCGCACCGATACGTTATAATCGCTGTCGCCGCCGCGGGTCTGGCGCAGGTCAGCCACGGTGCCTGAAAACTTGACCGCGCCGCGGTGCATAATCACGGCGTGGTCGCACACCCGCTCAACGTCGCCGAGCAAGTGCGTCGACAAAATGATGGTGCAACTGCGGCGCTCCGGCATTTCGGCGATAAGTTCAAGCATCTCGGCCCGCGCTTTGGGGTCGAGGCCGTTGGTGGGCTCGTCGAGGAATAGGATTTCGGGATCGTGGACCAACGCTTGCGCCAACTTCACCCGCTGTTTTTGGCCGGTCGAGTAGGTATCAACTGGCTGATAACGTTTTTCTTCCAAGCCAGCGTAGTAAAGCGCCGCATGGGCACGCTGCACGGCTTCGGTCCGTGGCAAGCCTGATAGTTCTGCTGCGTACGCGCAAAGTTCAACCGCCGACATGTTGGGCAGCAACAAATCCTGCTCGGGCATGTAACCAACTCGATCGCGAATGGCTGCACCGTCAGTAGCCGACGACAAACCAAGCACCGTGGCGTGGCCTTCAAACGGCACCAGGCCCAATAAACATTTGAGCAAGGTGGATTTGCCAGCGCCGTTCGGTCCCAACAGGCCGATAATATTTCCGCCGATCTCGGCGGTCACGTCCTGTAACGCCCGCACAGCGCCGAACGAACGCTGCACATGATTAAGAATAATGATTGGCTCAAGCGCCATGGCGTGCTTTCTTTTTCTTAGGCGATTTAATTTTTCGTGGTGGTTGCCACAGCACTTCGACGCGGACCGGGCATACCCCAGCAACGATAAAATCCAAGCGCTTGGCCGCCACTTCGGCAACATCAATGATGCGTTCACGGCGTTTGCCATAGGGCCCGCGATCGTTAATGCGTAGTTCAACCCAGCGGCCGTTGCGGGTGTTGGTTACCCGGACGCGGGTGCCAAGGGGCAAGGTGCGATGCGCTGCGGTTAGTTTATGTTTGTTGAAGCGTTCACCCGATGCGGTGGCTTTGCCGTGCCAGTCGTCGCCGTACCACGTCGCAAACCCGGTCTCGACTTGCAGGGTGGTGGTAGGGGTGGGTTCGTTGGATCCTTCTTCGTCGGGTTCGGCCGGCTCCGAATCTGGTGTCGGTGCTGGCTCGGTCTCGTCGGTCGCCGGCGGTGCAGACCGTGCGCTGCGTGCAGGCCGATGTCGTGGCGGTTTTGCTGTCACGCGAGTCGGTGTTTGGCTTGGCGGCGTTGGTGCGCCAGCCGCGCAGCCGACCCACAGCGATGCCACAGCGGCTATCAGCCATCGCAGCGACACTATTTCATGCATCCAGGGCCGAGCAGCTTACCGGCTTTTTCCAGCGCTGCACTGCGCAGCGATTTGCCAGTTGGGCCGTCGCCGAGCCGTTTGCGCTCGTTTTCGCCGTGACCCGGGCCCAACACGTCACGCAAGTAAGGCTTGAAGTCAAACGTGTCGGAATGCTCCTTGGTGTGGCAACTACTCGCACACAAATCCTGCGGTGGCTCCTTCATAATGGAAAGTGGTTTGTCTTCACCACCGTTGGCTACGTGAATAGACGATGGCGCATGGCAGGTTTCGCATTGCACGTCGCGTAGATGTTCGTTTTGCACCATCGTTGCACCACTCGGTTTATCCCAGCCGGTGACGTGGCAACTGATGCAATCGAGATCAAACTGTTGGCTGCGATCTTCGAGAGTTTTCCAGGCTTGGGCATGGCGCGTGGTTTTCCAAAAATCGACGGCCTCTTGGTGGCAGTCGGCACAGGCTTCGCCACCAACATAGCGCGGCGCGCTCTTGGGCAGTTTGGCGACGGGTTGCGTGGCTGCAAATGCAACATTGGCTCGGCCCACCGCCAGGTTGTACTCGTTGGTGGCTTTTTGAATGGCGGCATCGCAGCCCAATGCCTTATTGATTTTGACTTGCTCAAACCCAAAAAAACTGCCGTTGGCCGGCATGCGCCACGGCATGCGGGCGAGGGCGGCTTTGTCCGCGGCAATGGCTGCACGCTCGGATTTTTTGCTGGTTACAAATGCTTGATCAGCGTTTGGATCTGCAGCGAAAGCCGCTAAGTCTTTATCGAGCGACGCCAATTGCCGATCGAGTTGCGTCGCCACATCACGCGCCGCACCGGGCCCGACTGCGTCGGTAAACGGCCCTGGATTTTTTATCATGACGTCAACGCGGCTGATAATTTGGCCTCGATTCGAAGGCACGATCAAAAACGTGCCGTCGCCTAGATCCTCGGCGCGCGGCGAAATTTGATCCGGTTCAGGCGCGGCGCTGCCGAGCCCGGCCACCGCAAAGTCGATGCCGCCAATCGCTTTGGCCAACGCTAGGACATTGCGTTTACTCGAACTTTGCAACAAACCTACGATGACCGCCGCTCCGTCTTGGCGGAGCTGGGCGACTGCTGCTTTGCCAGCGGCGACGGGGTCGGTAACCGCGACGCCAACGACGGCGTCAGCTTCGGACACGCCAAAAATGCCGACGTTGACATCGCCGACCTTGACGATTTTGGGTGCTTCAACTGGTACGTTGCTGTCGGCGGTGGCGTTGGCGAGTTGCCGCGCTGGCCGCACATTGCCTGGGCCTGCGACGAGATCTGCTGGACCCAGCCCAATCGCTGCCACTTTCAGGTTGTCCTGGTAGGCGCGGACCAATAATTCAGCTTTTTTTTCTTCTTGCGCGGCGTGCGCTGGCCCGGGATTGGCTTTTGCGTACAACAGTGAACCGGCATCAACGACTAACACCGGGCCTTTCGCTCGCGCGTCATTGATGACCTGCGCGGTGCGCGCTAGATCCCCCAGGGGATCGCTAGTACAGCCACATGGCCCCAATTGGCCGCGCACTTCCGCCAACGCAAACAGGGTGAATGAAGGTGGCCCTGGCTGCGCCTCCGCGGGCGGCACGTTGGCGGTGGCATCGCGGCCGCGGCCCGAACATGCGCCCCAACCGCCGAGACTCACCAGCAACAATAAGCCAAGGGTTGGACCGATCGGCAGCCATCGGTATGGTCGCAAGGGAGTGGGACCCGAAAAGTCCCCAGCAAAATGGCCGATCGGCCGTTTTCCAGACATGCCGGTGATATAGCACGCTTGACATATCAGGAAACAGGCGAGTAGATTGCGCCGCTTCCAAACACCTCCTTAGGATTCCCAATGTCAGTAGCCATTCGCCTATCACGCCAAGGCAAAAAGAAAGCTCCATTTTACCGCATCGTTGCCGCTGACAAGCGCAAGGCACGCGACGGTAAATTTATCGAGCTTCTCGGTACCTACGATCCACGCAGCAAAGCTTTCAACCTCGACGGTGAACGCTATGCCAAGTGGATCAAGAACGGTGCGCAACCAAGTGGCACGCTCGCCACCCTGGTGCGCAAACAAATCAAAGCAAGCAAAGCGAAGGCCGCCTAATGGCGCCTCGCGACGACCAGTCAGCCGACTCTGCCGACAATGCAAGCCCCGATGAAGATCGCGGCGAGCGTGGTCCACGGCGCAATGACGGTGAACGTGATCCTGGCGGTAAATCGCCAGATGTCGCCGAATTGCTTCGTTTTTTAGCGCAAAATCTGGTCGATCAGCCGGACGATGTTCACGTTGTTTTTGTTGAAGAACGCAATGCGAACGTCTACGAACTCGAAGTTGCCGATGAAGACCTGGGCAAGGTTATTGGTCGTGGTGGCAAGACGGCACGCGCGCTACGCGCTGTGGTTCAAGCTGCCGCCCCTCGTTCGCGCAAGCGCACGATGGTCGAGATTCTCGAATAAAACAGCGATGTTATTGAGCGCCGAGATTTCCCATTTCGGCAGGCCATGTCGTCGCAGATATGTAACGTCCTACGTGGCTCATCCGCTTGTTCCGCCTACGGCTATGTTATTAGCCAAGCTCTGCCGCGCTACGCGGACTGCATCTGCGGCAAGGCTACGTCCAACGTTCGCACTCTCGCGAACTGAACGTACGGCTTGCGTTGAGAAGTCGTGCGGGCGCACAAACTTCGCACTCACGCCATCGGAAGTCGCGCGACGCGACGCGCGGTGGGGTGAAGGTCGCAGCTGCGCTGCGGCCGAGGGGCCGGGAAGGGCCCCTACTAAACTGTTCGCGCGACGCGACGCGCGGTGGGGTGAAGGTCGCAGCTGTGCTGCGGCCGAGGGGCCGGGAAG
>JAGPDK010000551.1 GCA_018057605.1 Kofleriaceae bacterium
CATTTGTCCCTGGTACCGCGTAGCGGTGGCGGTAAAAAACCCGCGAAAACTAACGAGCGCTACCTGAACTAAAATTTGGTGGGACCTCAAAATGGAGTGAACGAGCGAACGCCGCGAAGCGCGGCCCTGTGCTACGCTGTACGGCGATGCAAGACGACGGACCACAGTTCGAAGAAGGGTCTGGCCTCACTACCGTTTTTGAAGGGGAGTGGGCCACTGTACGGCGTTTGCGCAAAGGCAAACTGGTAGTTATCAGCGGGCCCGACCAAGGCAAAGAGTTGGAGATTGCCAAACCGCGGATCACCGGCGGCCGCAGCATTATTAGCGAACTGGTGCTCGCTGACAAAGCCGTCTCGGGTACCCACTTCGAAATATCGGCGCGTGATGATGGCTATCGTTTGCGCGACCTCAACTCACGCAATGGCGTGTTTGTTGGCGACTTGCGGATCCGCGAAGTTTTTCTTAGTCCCAATACGGTGTTCCGCATTGGTCACACCAACATCAAGTTCCAACCGCTGCAAGATGTGGTTGAAATCGAATTATCGAAAAAAGATCGTTTTGATGCGGTCATCGGTAGTTCGCCCGCCATGCGTGAAATTTTCGCGCACTTAGAAAAAGTCGCGCCGAGCGATCTGACGTGTTTAATCACTGGCGAAACTGGCACCGGTAAAGAAATGGTGGCCCGAGCGCTGCACAATGGGTCGAATCGCAAATCCAAGCCCTTCGTCGTGCTCGACTGTGGTTCGATCCCACGCGAGCTCATTGAATCGACGCTGTTCGGCCATGAAAAGGGCAGCTTTACGGGTGCTATTGCGCAGCAAATCGGCTGCTTCGAACAAGCCAATGGCGGCACGATCTTCCTCGACGAAATTGGTGAACTCGATATTTCGCTGCAGCCGAAACTGTTGCGGGTGTTAGAGCAACGCGAAATCAAACGCGTCGGTGGCGATAAGACCCACAAAGTTGATGTGCGGGTGTTGGCTGCAACCAATCGCGATCTGCGCGAAGAAGTAAATCGCGGCGGATTCCGTGAAGATCTGTACTTCCGTTTGTCGGTGGTGCTTTGTGAGTTGCCGCCGATGCGCGAGCGGCGCGAAGATATTCCTAACTTGGCCAATCACTTTTTGCGTGAAGTTGCAGCACGGCGCTCAATGCAAATGTCGTTTGGCCCAGATGCAATGACAGCGTTGATGAGCCACGCGTGGCCAGGTAACGTCCGCGAAATGCGCAACGTGGTGGAACGTGCGTCGGCGCTGTCCGACGGGCCGGTCATTACCCGCGCGGATTTAGTCTTTGGTCGAGAAATGGGCCCAAGTGTCATGGTCTCGCACGACTTGGCACAAGCCGGTGCGCAAGGGGCTAAAAAAGCTGCGGCACAACTGGCCGGCGTCGAACTACCTGAGCATACCGGGCCAGCTATTTTCGACGCAGCGCTGCTCAAGGCTGGCTTTGGCTTCAAGCAAGCCAAGCAGGCTGTGGTCGATTCTTTCGAGCACGCATATTTGCAGGCCCTCATGTTACGCAATGAAGGCAACATCACGCGCTCCGCTGGCGAAGCGGGGTTGACGCGTTATCACTTGCGCGAACTGCTCAAACGCCATGGTCTCAAGGGCGGCGATACCGCTGACTAGAACACCGCATGGTTTGACTGCGGTGGGTACGATGAGGCAGGCACGATCAGCCATCCCTGGCACTTTGCTCGACGACGACGACACCTGTTTGCGATTGAGTTATTCGCGCATCGTGTTGGGTGGCACTTTGTTTGGTCACCTATCGCGGCTATGATCATGGCTTGCGTAACGACAATCCGGTCACGCCGCCATGGCGACGTATCTTACGGTTGGTTGTTGCGGGTTTAATTATTTCCGCCTTCACCGTGACGGCGATCATGTTGTATCAGCGTGGGGGCTTGACTGGCAAAGAGGTTGCTGGTTGGCTCAATGCCATGGGCCGTTGGGCCCCGGTGCTGTTCTCGGCGGCGTTCGTGGTAGGGCTGTTGATTGGTTTGCCCGGCGTGGTGTTTGTCATCGGCGCACGGTTGGCGTTTGGGCCATATTTGGGATTTGCATTGGCGTATGGCGTCGGCGTGATTGGGCTGATGGTGCCCTTTGCGATTGGCCGCGGTTTGCGCAGCGACACGCACTGGATGCCAAAAAATAAGTGGCTCGCCAACTTGGTTGCGATGATTGAGCATCGGCCCCTGACCGCCGTGATCACCATGCGGCTGTTGTTCTGGTTCAATTCGCCGGTCGCGTATGCACTGGCGACCTCGCAGTTGCGCTGGCGTGACTATGTTGTTGGTTGTGTCATTGCGATGTTGCCGGTGGTGCTGGCGATCTTTATCGTGACCGCTTGGTTTTTGTAGTACGTGGTTTTTTCGACGAGGATGAGGGTTTTGCTGGCACGTTTGCGGGCGCTTTGGTCCGTGACCTAATGGGCGCTTTGGCTGAGGCGTCGAGGGTTGGTTGTAACCGGCGGTTAATCAACGCGGTCGCAGTTGCTTCGCGATCAACAACGAGATAGCGGCGACCCAAGCGCTGCGCCACAGCGGCGGTGGTGCCGGAGCCGGCAAACCAATCGGCGACCAAATCGCCGGGCTTGGTCACCGCGGCGATGATGCGTTGCAACAATCGTTCAGGTTTTTGCGATGGCCAGCCGACACGCTCATGGGCGGAGTGATTGAGCACTTCAATGTCAGTCCACCAGTCTTCGGGAATCTTGCCGGCGTCGACGGGATAGTTGTAGATTCGGCCGGTTTTGCGGTCGACTTTTTGTTGCACCAAGTGGCCGTGTTCGTCGCGCACAACTTTCATGTGGGAGCCGCCGCGCCGCGCAACTCGAATCTGCTCGGGAAAAAATGCCCAGGCGTCGCTGCGCCCGTACCACAAAATGGTGTCGTGTTTTTTGCCGAAGCAGCGGGCGCCTTTGCCGCCGACCGCGTAGCACCAGATGATTTCGTTGATGAAATTGCCGCCACCGAAAATGCGATCGAGTTCAACTTTAATGTAGTGCACCGTGCGGTAGTCGAGATGCACAAACAGCGAGCCATGGGCTGCTAACACCCTGTGCGATTCCTGCAGCCATGGGCTGAGCCATGCCACGAATGAGGTCGGATCTCCGTCGACATCTTGATATGCAGTGCCACGGCCGACGCGGATTTTGCCGGTGCCAAAAGGTGGGTCGATATAAATGCAGTCAATGCTGCCAGCGGTAAGTTGGCGTGCGACGGCTAACGAATCGCCGGTGAGCACGCGCGAGGTTTCAACTTTTGTAGCGGATGGAAACTCGCTCGAGTTAGCAACCGTCGCAGGCGTGGCGGATTTGGCTGCGCGGCGTCGGGCGGGGAGTTCGGCGGCCGGCGGTGTTGTAGCCGCAGCCTTTTTGCCACCGCGGCGTTGGCGTGCGCCGGCGTCGCCAAATGGAAAGGTAGTTTGCGCGGCCATGGGCCGACGCTAGCAGGTCTGCTAGGCTGCGGTCACTGACCATGCAATTTTGTCCTTGGTATCCCCTGGCGCTTGCCGCCGCCCATGCGCCAGCAGCGCCCGGGGTCTGGCAGGTCCGGCTGGCCAGCGGACTCCGCGAGTTCCCCGGCGGCAAAAGTGCGATGGTCGCGTATGGCTACGCCGACGATGTGGCGGCGGCCGTGGCGGCGTTTTCGACGCAGTATCAGGCGCAAACCCCATTATGGGTGTGCCGTCACCTCATTGGCAATGACGATATTCCGCTGCCGCCAGCGCCGGAACTGGCTGCGTTTTGTGCGAAGCTGGTAGCTCAATTCACCGCTCGGTTTG
>JAGPDK010000552.1 GCA_018057605.1 Kofleriaceae bacterium
GATCATCGTTACGTATACCAACGTCACTGCCACCGCCAGTTATCCGGTTTGCGGACCTTCCGGACTGGCCGACTGGCGGACTGGCGGACTGGCGGACTGGCGGACTGGCGGACTGGCGGACTGGCGGACTGGCGGACTGGCGGACTGGCGAGAGATGCTGCATTGCCGCATATCTGGCGATCGCCCAAGAAATAAGCGATACATATCATGTAATTATAATTGTTGCATTGCACAATAAACCAGGATAACGATCATGGGTAGATGTTGTATTCGATCCATCAGTTCCAGCGTCGTTTGCTTGATCCTGTCGCCGCTGTTGCGGCTACCGCAGCACGTTGGCTCGGCAATCAAAATACGCTTACTCGTTTGGCCCATGCCAATACCGCGCTGTTGCAACGCTTGACCAAAGACTATCCGCGGCAAAGTTTTGCCGTTACCAGCGTTACCGCTCATGGTCACGAACTTGCCGTTACGGAGCACGTCGTTCTTGATCGCCCATTTTGTCGGTTGCGCCGGTTCCAACGGCACGGCACCGATGCCGCCACCTCGGCAGCCCTAGCACAAGATCCAAAAGTATTGGTATGCGCCCCGTTGTCGGGCCACCACCCAACGTTGCTGCGCGATACGATTGCCACCCTGCTCCATGACCATGACGTCTACCTCACCGATTGGCGCGATGCTCGCGATGTGCCGGTCGCCCTGGGCGCATTTTCGCTCGATGATTATATTCGCCAAATTCAAGAGTGTATTCGCACCTTAGGCGCGGCCGCTTTGCATGTCATCGCAGTCTGCCAACCGACCGTGCCGGTATTGGCCGCGGTCTCGCTCATGGCCAGCGCAGGCGAAGTAACGCCTGCAACGTTGACCTTGATGGGTGGCCCGGTCGATGCGCGCCGCAATCCGACCGCCGTCAACAAATTTGCCGTCGAACATTCATTCGCCTGGTTCAAGAAAAACATGATTCATCGCGTGCCGTCGCCGCACGCGGGAGTTGGCCGTGCGGTGTATCCCGGCTTTATTCAGTTGAACGCATTTGTGATGATGAACCCATTGCGCCACCTGGCTTCGTATCAAACCTATTGGCTTGATCAAATGCGTGGGCCCGACGGCGCTGACGCCGTCCAGCATCACGAACGCTTCTACGACGAGTACAACTCCGTGCTCGATATGGACGCCGCCTACTACCTCGATACCGTACGTTTGGTGTTCCAAGAATTTGCGCTGGCGCAAGGCACCTGGCGCGTCGACGGTCAACTGGTTGAACCCAGCGCAATTACCCGCACCGCCCTGTTCACCATTGAAGGTGCCCACGATGACATCTCGGGCTTAGGCCAAACCGAAGCTGCGCATGGGCTGTGCGCAGGCATCAATGCCGCAGCCAAAAAGCATCTAGTCGCGGAAGGGTGTGGCCACTATGGTTTGTTCGCTGGGCATCGCTGGCGCGAAGCGATCTATCCCGAGATCAAAGCCTTTGTGCGCACCCATCAACCCGCAGCGTCGACGGCAGCCCGCGCGTTGCCCGGGGCAGGCAACACGCCCACCGTCGCGGAGCTGTCATGAACATCGACACCATCCAGCGCACCGCGCGTGTGGCTGCGCCTGTCGGTTACGACCGCACCGCCCTGCCGTTCGCAGGCAAAACCGCATTGGTCACCGGCTCAACCAGTGGCATAGGCCTAGGCATCGCTGCTGCGCTGGGCGCGCAGGGTGCCAATGTCATCGTCAACGGTTTTGGCGATGTTGATGCCGCCGTCGATGAAGTTACGCAACGCAGCGTCGGTGGCAAGGTTGGTTTTCACGCCGCCGATGTATCGCGCAGCAGCGACATCGCCACCATGTTTGCGTATGCCGCCCAAGATTTTGGCGGCATCGACATTCTGATCAACAACGCCGGCATTCAGCATGTTGCGGCCATCGAAGATTTTCCGATCGATCGCTGGGATGCGATCATTGCGCTCAATTTGACTGCAGCATTTCACACCACGCGCTTGGCTTTGCCAGGCATGCGGGCCCGCAACTGGGGTCGCATTATCAACATTGCGTCGGTCCATGGCCTGGTCGCCTCGGCGCAAAAATCAGCCTACGTCGCCGCCAAACATGGCCTGCTGGGTCTCACCAAAGTCACCGCCTTAGAAACCGCGCGCACCGGCATCACTTGCAATGCGCTGTGCCCTGGCTGGGTACTAACGCCGCTGGTGCAACGCCAAGTTGACGCCCGCGCTGCGCGCGATGGCGTAAGTGAGGACCAAGCGCGCCAAGATTTGCTGCTAGAAAAACAACCGTCCGGCGACTTTGTGACCCCAGAACAACTTGCCGCTACCGCCTTATTTTTGTGCAGCGAGGCAGCCTGCCAAGTGCGCGGCGCAGCATGGAATGTCGACGGCGGTTGGACCGCGCAGTAGTCGACTATGGTTACGCATGCGCGCCGACATAGACCGATGCGGGGCGAATCAATTTTCCAGTCCGGCGTTGCTCGACAACATGGGCCGCCCAGCCAACCACGCGACCGACCGCAAACATCGCCGTGAATAGTTCGCGCGGGATCTGCAAAGTATCCAACAACACGGCGGTGTAGAACTCGACGTTGGCGCACAACGGTCGGTCGGGTTTGCGTTCGCGTAACAATTCAACCGCAGCTTGCTCGACGGCGCGCGCCAAGGCCAAGCGTGGCGTTGCGATGTGTTGCGCCGCAAGATCTGCAATCACCATTTCAAAAACAGCGGCGCGTGGATCACGCACCCGGTAGATCCGATGGCCCATGCCCATGATGCGGTGCCCAGCATCAAGCTCGGCGGCCAGCCAGGCTTTGGCACGGCCCGGCGCACCGATGGCATCGAGCATGTCCAAGACCGGGCCGGGCGCGCCGCCGTGTAGCGGCCCCTTCAATGCGCCAATGCCAGCAACTATCGCCGAAATCATGTCGGAACCGGTAGACGCCACCACGCGTGCAGCAAACGTCGACGCATTGAGGCCGTGATCCATCACAGTGGCGCAGTATCTCGCCAACGCTTGCGCGGTGAACTGCGACGGCGCAGCGACACCCAGCATGCGCATGGTATCGAGTGCATGATCGGCACCCAACGGCGGCTGCGCTGTGGCCGCGCCATACCAACGTGCCGCGATCACGGGCGTTGCGGCGATCGCAGCAAGCGCGTCGGTCGTGTCGTCGCCAGTAACTGGCAATTGCGCGAGGCCTGCGCGCAATGCATCCATCGCATCGCAAGCGCCCTGGGTGGCCCGCGGCGAGATGCCAACGTTGTCGTGCCACGCGGCTACCCGCAACCGCCCCAGCGTTGCAGTCAACGCTGCCGGCGCAGTGCTCGCAGCGTCGAACCCGCCCGCGCGCAGTACGTTGCTCGCTGCGCTTTCAAACGTGAGTGATGGCAGCCTCGCCAGGCACTCGGCGGCGGCACCCGCAATCACAAGTTCACCGCGTTCACCATCCACATCGGAAATCGCAGTGTGCGCAACCACAATGCCTTCGAGCCCGGCGTGTAACGGCGCGTTCTCAGTAACGTCGTGAGGTTTCATATGGAGATCCTTTCCTTCTCCCTGTAGTCTCAAAATCATGGTTGATCAACGTAGATTCGACAATCAACGTTCACCTCGCCGCCGAGGCTCGGCACCGCAGGCCGCGAAACCAACCGCGACGGCTAGCCCGGCCATTACCCCTGCTAGCGACGACACCTGGGTGAGCGCCCGCGTCGCAGCGAGCTATCTCGGCATCGATATTCGGACGTTGTACGCCTACGTCAGCCGAGGTGCTGTGCGCAGTGCGCCGGCACCAAC
>JAGPDK010000553.1 GCA_018057605.1 Kofleriaceae bacterium
CCGTCGCTGGCATCCCGGCCAAACGTGCAATTGCTTCCATTAGTGTCGATTTACCGGAGCCATTTTCACCGACGAAGAACGTCACATTGGGATGAAACTCCAATAACGTCAGCTTGGCGAACGCTGGCACCGAAAATGGGAATTCACGCGGTGCCGGTGGCAACTCACATTCGATGGAGCGAATGAACTGGTTAAAAGCCGGCACGTTTCTAGTTTGTCATTGTTTGCATATGGTTGGCAAAGCTTTGCAGCCGTCGCTGCAAGGCTGGCGATGCATTGGGTGTAATCACACGATCTGATACACATCAGCCCAGCGGCTGCGCACGGTGCCCGTCGACGGATCGGGCAGCCACTGCATACATAACTTGCGCGGTACCGGAATGATGCCCTTGGCATTGCCGGGCTTGCGATAGGTGCCAAACACCACGTCCCAAATCGGCGAGGTAACGCCATGGTTGTTCTTCACGTCGACGAAGTGGTGCGTGAAGTGATGCCGGCGGGCCCAGCGCCCGTACGCGGACCAGCCGGCATGTACGTGCTCGAGCCGGTGCAAGATTTCGTATACTAAGTAAAAACCAATGAGGCCCAACACGTACGCTGCGCCGACGGTGCCACCAAGCAACCACGCTGGCGGTGTGAGCACGGCAATCAATGCCAACGTGACCAAACCTTTTTTCCAGTTGGGCGCAAAATATCCGCCTTCAGCGTGGTGGCGAATATGCTCAACTCCAAACGGGTTGCCGCGAAAGCGTCGGTCGTGGCCGAGCCAACGATGGATGACATATTCCAGGAATGACCAAGTCAAAGCTCCAACGACAACTGCAATGGCGATACTCATGGTTTGCCTCCAGGAACCCACGTTGGCGTACCAAGGCGCCCTATATACCGGTCGGCGCGTTGGGCGGCTCTCGTTGCGGACATGGTGCGAAGCATACGGCGTGGCTCGCCGAAGTTTCAACACAGGTTGTCATGACGTCATCATCACGTCGTCAGGGCCTCGACGCCAGCGGCTTGCACCAGCCGTTTGACGCCGCGTCAGATCGGCCTGCCGCCGGAAAATTACGTCGCTGCGGTTGCCGCTGCGGACGTTGCACGCGCGTGCCGCACATCGGCGACAAACAGGATCGCTGCACCGAGCACCAACGCTGCACTGGCCAAGCCAGCGGTTGCCGTCGGCGTCACGTCGTACAGCATGCCCAACGCCACGCTACCGAGCCACCAAGCACCGCCAAACACTACGTAGAAGGTGCCATAGGCCTGGCCGCGAATATTCGCTGGCACCGTCGCTGCGATCAGTGATTTTGCGGTGGCTTCGGTCGCAGCGCGGCCGAGTGACCAAAAGCCAATGCCTACCAACGGCAAGGCCATGCCGCCAAACTGCGCGGTGGCAAACACTAAGGGGCCATATGCTGCGGCAAGCAACGCGAAGATCGCCAAGACCCGCGCGCCTGATTGGCCTTGAGCACGTCCACGATCGAACCATAAACCGGCGAGTATTGCAGCAAGACCGTCGCTGGCCATCGCAGCGGCGTAGGCTACAGGTGTCCATTCGGCCGCTAGCGTGCCGGTGCGCTGCAAGTGAAACGCAAGCAGCGGCCAATCGGCCAGGCCGATGGCAATTGCAGCGATGCCGACCATGTACCAAACATACTTGCGGCCAAGTTTAGCGTGGCTGGTGCTCGTCGAGGTTGTGGTATCTAGGCTACGTGGATCCGGCACTAGCGCGCGGGCCCGTGACAAACTCAGCAAACTCAGTGCTGCTGGTGCTGCAAGCAGCATAAACGCCAGCGCAAAACCGCTGGCATTATTGCCCCTAATGGCGAGCACGCCAGCGACCAGCAACGGGCCGAGCATGGCACCGGCTTGGTCCATCGCTTCTTGAATGGCAAAAGCGCGACCGACGCCGACGCCGTTGGTGGCGAACGAAACGATGGTGGTTTTGGCCGGGCTACGAATGGCTTTGCCCAGTCGCTCCAACGCGACCAGCGCCGCGATCATCGGCCACGACGGTGCCAAGGCCAGCAGTGGCACGGCGACCAAGTTCACGCTGTAGCCAATGAACGTCAACAACCAGTAGCGACCGGTGCGATCGACAAAACGACCGGCGGCATAGCGCAGCCCGTAACCGATGAATTCGCCGATGCCGGAGACCCAGCCAATGGCCGACGCGGAGGCGCCGACAAAAAGCAACAGCGGCCCAAGCGCGGACCGCATGCCTTCGTAACACATGTCAGCGAACAGACTGACAAAGCCCAACAACAGCAAAAAACGTTTGGCGCGTTTGCTGTTGTCTGTCGCGTCGCTGCTCATCCGCGGTAGCTTCGCACCGTCGCGGCGGCGTTGCTAGTGCTCAACCTTCACGTAGCCGTTGCGAAACCTGCTTTTAGCCTTTATTGAGCGAAATCTTGCGCGGTTGTGCTGCGGTCTTTTTCGCCACCGTCAGCATCAGCACGCCATTGGTGAGTTTGGCTTCGATCTTTTCGGCGTCAGCGTTTTCCGGTAGGCCAAATCGTCGCGTAATCGAACCGAACTGCCGCTCATACACGCTGAACAGTTCGCCTTCTTTGGTTTGCTCTTCGTTACGCGTGGCGCTCACGGTAAGCACGTTGTGATGCAGCGAAACCTCAAGATCCGCTTCTTGCACGCCCGGCAAATCGGCGCGGACAATAAACGCTTCTTTGGTTTCTTTGACTTCAAAGGCCGGTGTCCACGTTGCCGGGCGACTGTTACGGGCGACTGCATCCCAGCCGAACAGATCTTGAGCCATTGAGAAAGGGTCTTGGACAAAACGACGAGTGAGTTGTGACATACGATTGCTCCTCTTTCTTTGTTGGCGTGACAGTGTCGTGTCAGCGCGTTTGGTTGCTTCTTACGTAACCACAACAAAGTGAAAAGCAATGCCTTGACGAATCGCTCGTCCGTGGCTACCGGAGCGGGCCCGTTACATTCGTTTGAGGTATTCGCTCATCATCATCGCAGCGATGTCTTGCAGGCGTTCGCGTGAGAATAATTGAGCCATGGTTTCGGCATCTTTGGTAGGGTTGTCGCCGTATTGCACGATGATCCAAATTTCGTTGGTGCCGTCGTTGAACCAAAGCTGGGCGGCATGGGTGTAGGTCTGTTCGACCTGGCCGAGTTGGTAGCCCGAGATCATCTTTTTGCCTGCGATAGTTGCTTCACCTAAGGTGTAGGTCGACTTGTCGCGGATTTCGGCATCAAGGGTAATTGCCTTGAGGGCGTCGGCTTTGGCCTCCCACTTGGGCAATTCCATTGGCGTGCAGTCGACACAAGGGTTTACCGTGACGGTGGCGAAAATGGCTACATTGTTACCCTGGCGATCGCGGTACTGCCGCAACTGCGCTTTGTCAGCGGTAACGGCAATCGAAGAATTCCGGAAGCCATCAAATTTGATGCGCGAAATCTCGACTAACTCGGAGGCCGACAATTTTGTCCCCGGGGTCCGCGCCGCGATGGCCGGCGCTGCGCTGCCCGAACCAGTTGGTTGCGTAGTTGCAGCAGCCGCCGAGCCCGCGCCCGACCCAGCACCGGCGGCCGGTGGCTTTTCTTTGCAAGCGCCGAGAGTAGAAGCTACAGCCAAAGCTAAAAATAAATTTCGCATTTTCACGCGGCGAAACTAGCACAAAGATTTGCGCAGGTAACCGGTGATTATGGCGTAGTCCGGCAGCCGGGTGACTGGCTCGGCTAGGCCCGTGTAGCGTGCCAACAATGTTGGTCCGGCGGGAATTTACTCAACCGCCAGCTTAGTTCCTAGTTTACCGCGCGCGGTCG
>JAGPDK010000101.1 GCA_018057605.1 Kofleriaceae bacterium
CGGTCGTCGTCGACTAAGGACTTGGAAATGAATTACCGACCCATGATCTGGGTCGAGCCACCTAGCTGGCATGGCACGAGGCAGGAGCCTACCATTAAGGCTGAGACTGACGCGTAACCATGCCAGTCACGATGGATCGGCACAAAGCAGCGTGAGTAATTATGCACAAGTCCTACCTAACGCCGTCCGGCAAATTACGGCAGCAGCGTAGCCCCGTACCGATTCGACTGCCGGGCTGCGAAGTTACGACGTCGCGATGAGCGCTAACGAAACCAATGCGATGATTTTTTGCGCTTCCACATTTTCAACATTGCTAATGATGAAGTCCGCGAACGCCGGCTGCTTTTTCTCCAAGCCAAGCAGCGGATTACCCTGCGCTGCCGCGTCAAGATCTTCGTACGACAGCACGCGCGGTCGACCACCGGCGCGCCGAAGACACTCATTGATCAACGCTAGGTGAAAAATCACGCTGACGATGCCATCGGCACCGCCAAGTTCGCCGTCATGAGCCGAAATAAATTGCGCGACTTGCCCCTGCGCTTGCACAAAGCCACCGACCATGTTGGCCGAGTAGTTAGCCTGCGACATTTTTTTCGAGGCTTCGGCAACAACCTCGGCGACCAGCTCTTTTTTTACTCTCATGGCAGCTCCGAGATGCGTATCACGGGTGGCCGCGCGCCGCTAGGTGCGAACCGAACCAGTGCTTCCGCCGTCAGCTCAGCCACCTCAGCTGCCAAATTGGTACAATAGCGTGCCCGCACCGGCCCCATAAAATCACCAAGCGGCCGAACGAGATTGTTGCAAACAATATTGGGTTGCGTCGGCATGATGCGGCGACGCCAGGCTTGTTGATACCAAATCACCGCAGCGCGTAGGGCTGGCGTCACGCTACCAGTCGGATCCGGATCTCCCAACACCTCACCTAAAATTTGCTCGCCTGCGCGAATTGCCCCACACGCACCTTCGCCAGTGATGCCACCACGCCGCAAACTTTGGTACGACCGTGTTGGCAAGCCAAAAGTTTCGGCAATCGCAATGCCGCAACTGCGATGTGCAACCAACTTGCCTTCATACAAAGTAAAGGCAGTTTGTCGAGCGGCAATAACATAAGCTTGCTCGTCGCTGCTCAAGCCAGGCTCGCCGGCCGCAATGCTGGAAACGTCATCAGGCATCGTATCGGACCGCAAATCATTTGGCGCTGTTGGCGCCGGTTTGCTATCACTGGTCATACCCAACCTGCCACTGGACGAATACCATGGTGCAATGCTACTGCCATGATACGTCCCTTGAAACAACCAAACGTGGATAAAGATCGCACAACCAACGGTGCAGCATCGGCTCGCTCTTAAACGTGATTCGTTGTCGTTTCCTCGCCGCAACCTGCATGTCGATAACGTGACGCAACCTACGCTAAAAAAAATGACCGGGTCGTGGCTGCGCCGCGCGGTCATCGCGTCGGTGCTACTCCATGTCGTCATCGGCGGGCTTGCGCAAATTACAATTGGAAGTCGCAGCGGCGCGCCGCGCACCGCTTTGATCGACATCGAAATGGCACCACCGCCACCGTTGGCCGAGGCATTGCCGCAGGAAAGTGCCGCTGCACAAGAAGCTGAAGCACTCGCCGCAACATCGGCGACACCGCCCGCCCCGAATGCAGGCACGGAACCGGGGGATCAGCACGAGCCAGGTGATCGGCTGGTCGATGCACCGCTGGTCGATGCACCGATTGATGCACCGGGTGATGCCCGTCGACGCCAACCTGATGCACGCGCCAAACCCGACGCGCGCCCCAAACCCGATGCCGGTCAGTTCGACGCACCGGCCGACGCACCACGCGACGCCTCACCCGATGCTCCGTTCGACGCCCCTCTCGACGCCCCTCTCGACGCACCGCCACCCGATGCGATGGCCGTTGCGGTCGCCGCAACCGACGCCCCAGCCACCCCCGCTGCCACCAGCGTAGGTACCGGCCCGGTGCCGGGCGACGGATCTGCCGCTGGCTCCTCTCAAGTCGCCACAGGTGAAGGCAGTGGTTCGGCCCTTGCCATGACCGGAAGTGGCCGTGCCAAACCTCCGCTCATCGACACCGAAGTGCCACCCAGCACTGGTTCAGGCGCCGGCTCGGGCACCGAAAATCTGCCCGCTGTCGACGGCGCGCCAACTACCGCCGGCACCGCTGCCAACTTGTTGACGTATTTTCCCAAAGGCCATCAAGTCGCTGCGTTGATTCGCTTCGATCGGCTGCGAAACACACGTTGGCAATCCGCTGCCGAAAAGTTGTTTGCACCGATGCCTGACTATCAGGTTTTGTTCGGTCAGCAAGACGCCAAAATTTCAGATCGATTTGACATGCTGGTGATCTCAACGCCCGAGCCGAAAGACGCCACAGCGACGACGTTGGTCGGTAAAACCACACTATCGCGTGCCGCTTTGCGGGCGTTTCTTGAACAGCCCGAAGCGCCAGTGACCTGGTCCGTCGTCAAAGGCGGGATGTTCGGCAGCCGCGGCGGCACGCGCAAAGCCGCCACCGACAAACGCGTCATTCTGTCGCCGTATCTCGATTGGTTTATTCTCGGCCAGCCAATTGATCTCGGCTCGCTGACCAGCCCAAGCAAAGGTCAACTCGACACCGCCGTCGCTGGCCCCAAAACCAAGGGCTGGCTCGGTCGCATTCGCACCATCGAAGCCGAGTCCGGCAATCCTCGCGGGCCGGCGCTCGTCGTCACCATCGCACTGCCCGCACAACGCTTGGACATCCCGGACATTGGCGTTGGCGTTGCGTCGGTGCCTGCCCCAAGCCGTTTCACGTTGGCCATGGAAATCACGCGCCAAGGTTGGTTGTTGCGCGGCAACATGACCTTCGCCACCGAGGCCGCCGCCATCGAATTCGCCGATGCAGTGACCAGCGTGCAAAAACGCATCACCGGTAATCGCATTTTGCAGCGTATTCTCAAAAACAGTCATGCCCAAAATGCCATCAACGGGCTTTCGGTAAAACGCAGCGGAGAGCGCGTGTCATACGCCACATCCATCTCAATTGCCGACGCTGATGGCATGTTGGCCTATGCCGCCGTGATGCTGTCAACCTACTTTGATCGCGCACATTGATTTCACGTTAAACAGCAACGGCCAACAAATGATCCATTAACAACACGCTCATGCACGCGAGGTGAGTCGAATGCCGGCGACTTGCCAGTTGATTGTGGCGCAGCAGAGACGAGCATGTCCCCAAGGCTGGTCGCGTACCTCCAATCGCACGAAACCCTCATCAAATTGGGATGCTTACTCGGACCACGGACGTCCGCAATGCCAGTCACTTAAGCCCAATCGCGCGAAACTCTCAGTAATTTTGGTTGCTTACCGGGACCTCCGACGACGGACCTCCGACGACGGACACCGGAACTACCGACCGCGCACCAAAGCCGTGGTCATCGCCGCAACCCGACCTGCCAGGGCGCTGGCCGCGCGATCGTTGACGCCATCGAAGCCACTACAACGCGCGCTGTCGAGCACGGCTTCGACCTCGAAAGCCGCGGCATGCGCGATGTCGAAGAACCGACGACGCGAACAGCGGTGACAAGTTGCAGCGAGAGATCGTAGGCGACAAAGCGCGCAGGGACCCAACATGGAGCGAACCCAGCGCACGCTGGGGAGCGAGGCCACCGTTTTCGTCATGCAAAAATCAGCGCAGGCAGTGTGCCAACGCATGTTGGGCATGATGTAGCGGCTAGGAGTTGGCGCATAACGTGCGCGTATGCATGGACGAAAACAGCGACGGCGCAGCGCGCGTTGCGCATGTGTTGAGCGCGGTGGTCCGAGGTTCGTCGTCGGAGTACGGAGTGAGCTCAGCCGCTGGTGAAAAGCGTAAGGGTTTCGATCGTTTACGCTTAAGTGATCGGCATTGCGGACGTCCGACCACGGACGAGGGACCACGAGCCTTACCGACAGCCCAACCGTTGCGATGATCGAGCACGGTGGTCCGAGATCCGTTTTCCGAGTCCGAGTCCGAGTCCGAGTCCGAGTCCGAGTCCGAGTCCGAGTCCGAGTCCGAGTTGGCGTTCTAGCGTAAACTGAAAAGTTCAGGAATTTCGATCTTACGCGCGTACGTGACCGGCCTTGGGGTCGTTCCGGACCGCGCCGGAACTTTGACGCTTAGGACTTGTAAATATATTACTGAGCCAATATTTGGGTCGAGCCGCGTGAATGGCAAGGCGTGAGGAAGGAGCATACCCGTCGGTAGGTGACTGACGAGCAACGCGGCCAGTCACGATGGATCGGCACAAAGCAGGGTCAGTAATTTATGCACTAGTCCTTAGGCAAAGCGATGCGGGTTAGCGTCGCAATGGCCTGCATGTTACACGCATGACATGATGAAAGCGGCGCACCTTCGGATCGTCATCACGCTAGCCCTGACCGCGGTCGCACCGTTGGTCATCGAAACACCTTCGGCCCACGCCTGTTTGTGGGATTACGACACCCTCAAAGAAGAGTCCCTCGGCCAAGCCGAGGTCGCAGCGGTGATTAGCGGCAATCTTGGCAAACATTCGCAACGCTTCTATCAGGCCAAAGTCGCTTACACCCAAGGGATCCTCGACAGCGGCGATGCAAGCAAAGCAACTGCTGATCGTTACGACGACTTGGCCGTCGCCCACGCCAAACTCGGCAATCTCGATGCAGCGCTGAAAACCCTCGACGCTAAAGACAAACTTTTTCCGGGCCTGTACACCACCGCTGCCAACCGCGGCACTTTTTTACACCTCAAAGGTGACCTGGTCGGTGCGCTGCAGTGGCTTAACAAAGCACTCGCAATCAACCCTAATGCTCATTTTGGCCGAGAAAAATATCAAATTATGTTGGCCGAATACCAACAACGCTTGGCCAAAGAACCAAATCTACCGACGACAACCGCGTTTTTCCCCATCGACACCGGCGGCCAAGAAGGTTTTGCTCAGTCCAAATTGATCTACCAAGTTGGCGGCCACAAAGCGCGCGACAAGGCTCGCCGGCGCACGTTGCCACGTGAATCAGTCGCAGCGATCATCGGCATCATTCGCTTCGGCGAAGGCCAAGAAATTCCGCATTTGTGGTGGGCGTTGGGCTGGGCCTTGATCGAACAAGGCGACGCCCAGCTCGCGGCCCGGGCGTTTCGCCGTGCCGAACTACTTCAACATCCACGCGGCGCCAGCGACGGTAGCTTTACCGTAACCACGCACTACGGCGCCGCCGTTGGTTGCTGCAATCAAGCCAGCGATCCCAAGCAGCTCGCGCAATGGGCCGGGTTCAGCAAGCGCGTCGACGCCGAATGGGCCAAAGGTCAAGCTGCGCAGATCAAAGCCCAAGCGCGCGAAGACGCCAAGATCGACAAAAAGCAGCTGCGCGCGGCGTTTGGCTTCTGACCGCAGTGGCCGGCCCGTGGTAGGGTCCGCCGCGATGAGCGACGGTAAAAAGCAACAAGGTAATCAAGCAAAACCCGACGGCGGCAAAGGCGGCGGCGCGGCCCCGCAAACTGCCATCGTGCCGACGCGTAGCGACAACTACGCCGAGTGGTATCAGCAAGTCGTTAAGGCCGCTGACCTCGCCGAGAACTCGCCGGTCCGCGGCTGCATGGTGATTAAGCCGTGGGGCTACGCATTGTGGGAAAACATCCAGCGTGTGCTCGACGGTGCATTCAAAGACACTGGGCACGTCAACGCGTATTTTCCGTTGTTCATTCCGGTTTCATTTCTTGAAAAAGAAGCCGCGCACGTCGAGGGTTTTGCCAAAGAATGCGCGGTGGTCACCCACCATCGGTTAGAACTTAAAGACGGCAAACTGATCCCAACCGGCGAGCTCGAAGAGCCGTTGGTCGTGCGGCCAACCTCGGAAACCATCATCGGTGAAATGTTCGCCAAATGGGTGCAGAGCTATCGCGATCTGCCATTGCTAATTAACCAATGGGCCAACGTGGTTCGTTGGGAAATGCGCACCCGGCTATTTTTGCGCACCACCGAATTCCTTTGGCAAGAAGGCCACACCGCACATTCAACCGCGCAAGAAGCCGTCGAAGAAACCATGCAAATGCTCAAGGTCTACGCCGATTTTGCGCGGGACTGGATGGCAATGCCGGTTGTTTGCGGCGAAAAAACCGCCGGTGAACGGTTCCCAGGCGCGGTGCAAACCTATTGCATCGAAGCCATGATGCAAGATTGCAAAGCGCTGCAAGCCGGCACCTCGCACTTCTTGGGTCAGAACTTTGCCAAGGCCAGCGAGATCCGTTTCCTCGACGAAAAAGGCGTACTCGAACACGCTTGGACAACTAGCTGGGGCGTTTCAACCCGTCTGGTCGGCGCGATGATCATGACCCACGCCGACGACGATGGCATGGTGTGCCCGCCGAAGTTGGCACCGACCCATATCGTAATTTTGCCAGTCGCCCACAAAGAAGAAGATCGCGAACGCGTGTTGGCGTACTGCAAACAACTGCAAAAAGACCTACGCAGCCAAGAATTTGCCGGCGGCAAAGTGCGCGTCGAAATCGACAATCGCGATTTGCGCGGCGGCGACAAAGTGTGGCAGTGGATCAAAAAAGGCGTGCCGGTGCGGCTCGAAGTTGGCCCACGCGACATGGATAAAGACTCGGTGTTTGTTGGCCGTCGCGACAAAGCACCGAAGGAAAAATCCACCATGTTGCGCACCGACTTCATCGCTGGTGCCGCCACGATGTTGCAAGAAATGCAAGACGCGTTGTTCGCGCGCGCGTTAGCTTTTCAAAGCAGCAACACCCGCATTATCGATACCAAAGAAGATTTCTACGCGTACTTCACGCCACCACCGAGCAAAGACGCCAACGCGCCTACGCCAATCCATGGCGGCTTTGCACTCACCCACTTTTGCGGTGATCGCGATCTCGAAACCAAGATCAAAGATGACCTCAGCGTCACGGTGCGGTGCATTCCGCTCGACGGCGAAGGCGATGCGACGGCCTACGACACCACGCCGGGCATCTGTCCATTTACCGGCAAACCAAGCACCAAACGCGTGGTGTGGGCGAAGAGTTACTAAGTAGTACCTCGAGCATGTGCCCTATTGGTTACTTGAACCGAATAGTGCAGGCCTTGCCACAGCCGGTCATTGAGCAGCACACAACGCCATCGACGCGCTGACCGGTGGGCCCGGTGGCCAGGAAGCCGTTGGAAATACCACCACCACAACGAAGGCCAGCGGGCCCCGTAAGCGTAACGTCGCGGTACCCTGCGTCTTTAATGATGCGCAAGGCCCGAGTTTCGTCGCCGTTGCAGCCACGAACCTGATAGATGCCGCCGGCCAACAGTACAAGGAGCACGACGAAGACCGGGATCATCTTTCCGGCAACACTGGCGATGCGACTACCGCGGGTTCGTAGGTCATCTTGCATTTATTGAGTTTCATTGATTTCAACTAGACACGCTAGCTGCATCACCAATAAGCCGCCCTCAAAAACGCACGTATCGGCGACCCGGAAATGAAACGCCGAGCTGCGGTCTATTTCCACTCGTTGGAAATTTCGCTGGGCGTTTTGCCAACGGGTGCTTGCTTAAAGTAGCGATTTGGATGCAGTTGCATATCAGCGCGGATGACACAGTCGATCACGTTGTTGAGCTGAAGGGTCGCTGTCGCAACATCACTTTTCAACTCACGCCCATCGGACCAAGCGTCGGTGGCGAGGCCGTTGACAATTTTGAATCGGACCACCAACGCAGCATCTTTGCCGCAGTGCGCAGGCACGTGCGCACCATTGCGCAGCGTGATCTCCGCTTGATAGTGGCTAATTTTTCGGGTTGAAGTTTCGATGTAGTTGTACGAGACCTCGGCAATTTCTTGCATCCAGGTAACGGTACCTTGCTGATGGGTGCCATTCATGCCGGCCCCCGTCATGCGGGCGTCCCACGGCGCTACCTGTTGGTAGGACATCGCGGCTAATTTGGGATTCGAAATATTTCCAGGATTGAGAACTTTTTCCCGCGACAAGAAATATCCGCGTGCCAAGCCAGCAACCACTAAACCTACAATTGCGGCGAGTATCAGGCGCCTTTGCATGCTGCATCGTGGCGTGGCGCAGCTCACCCAATCGCACGTGGCGCAACCGCTCGCACGTGCCCAGCGATCAACAATGCGCATAAACCGGGTATGCTGAGAACGTGGCGCTTCGTGTGATAAGAATCTTGCTGTTGTTGGTACTCGCGCAACTCATGGCATCAAGCGCCGCCGCTGCACCGCTCGACGCACCCGCCATCGACGCGCCAACACCAGCCAACGCGCCGGCTATCGATACAGATCGGCCGCCTGCACCGCTGCCTCTGGTGCCACCTCAACCGGCCGCCACCATGGCAGATTTCGCCGCCGCGATACCGCCGTGCCCGTCAAGCCGCGCGTTCTGTATCGGAGTTCGCATTCATCTGAGCACCCAAGATGGCGCGCCCTACATTACGCCGACGTGGTTGGCCGAACAGTTGGCTTTTGCCAATCGCATGTTCGAGCCTATCAATGTCGGCTTCGAATTGCATACGGTGACCACAATCGAGCTTCCGCCGATTATCGACGGCCGAAAGGTTCGTGACACAGTGAGCAAAGGCGTCGCAGCGCTGCGCGCCATCGACGTATTTGTGGTTGGCGCCCTCGCCGATTTGGAAGATCCGCGCTTTCCACTATTCGGCGTGCATTGGCGCCCTGCGAAACCGGCGGGACGCCGTTTCATCTTGCTAGCTTCGTATGCGTGGGGGCGCACCTTGGCGCATGAGCTTGGCCACTTCTTCGGATTGCCGCACTCTAGCTACGCCATCAGCATCATGAACAAAACCTTGCGCACCGAGCCACCGCTCGAACAACGCCGCTTCGCCGACCAAGAGATCCCCATTTTGCAAAAAGCGCTGCGCGCGATACTCCAGCGCAAAGAACTCGTGAACCGATTGTCGGCCCACGATGTGACACGGTAGCGCGGTGCGCGCTTTCGCTTCGTACGCATCGCGGCCTATTGCGTAACCACGTTCAGCGCTGGCCCCTGAACAAGCCTCGCACCTCAGCTTCGTGATACCTTCGGCGCCAATGGCGGCTAAGACCATCACCGCACCAGGCCGCGCTCACGCATATCTGCTCGCTTGGAGCCTGTGTCTATTGGTTGCAATGGTGGCGCTTTTTTGTGCTTGGTGTGAACCCGTGTGGTCCGACGGTTGGTATCAGCTCGCCATCCAACACGAACATCCGTTGTCGCTCGGCGCACTAGGCCGCGTCGCAACCCACAACTACTTTCATGGCAATCCCCGCTCGGGCGAACTACTCACCTACATTTTGTACGGCGTCGGGCCGCTACACATCGTGTTGAGCACGATGATCAGCGTTGCAGTAATTTGGGCGCTCACGACGATTGGGCTAGCGCGCCAGCCGCGGCGACATGATGCACTGTACGTTACGACGCTACTCGCGGTGTTGTTGATCGCCGTACCTCGCGTCGGACCAATGTTCTTTTTTCGGCCGTATCACGCCAATTACGTCGCTGGCTTGCTGCCAGCGTTGCTGCTGCTCGCGATGTGTCGATGTTACCTGGCGGGCACCCTGTTACGTCGACCATGGCAGCTCCCCGTGGCGATCATGCTCGCACTGGTCGCGGGCATGGGCAACGAGCACACCGGCCCGGCGGTGTTCGCCACCCTCGTCGGCACAGGCATACTTGCGTTGCGGCAACATCGGCTGCCTCGATGGTTGGTCGCCGCTACCGTCGCATTTGCATGTAGTTACCTCGCACTATTGTTAGCACCAGGCCAAATGCAGCGGTACGCGGGCGCTGCACAACCAGGTTTGTTGGCGGCACTCCAGGCTCGCAGCGTCGGCGCGGCGGTCGTGGTAGCGGCGCTTGCGCCAGGCCTCGCCTTGTGGATGTTGCCGTGGGCGTGGCTGGCGATCCGTGACTATCGGCGCAACGTCACCGTCGCAACGGGGTCAGATCGTCCTGCAAGTAAGTCGACCGCACCGTGGCTCGCGCACGCCGTTGGCGTCGCCGGCCTTTTCGCCGTGGCCGTTGGGCTGACGCTGCTTGCCTCGCCTAGCCACAAGCCGCGCTTGTATTTTGCAAGCACGGCGCTGCTCGCTTGCACCGCCGTGGCCTGGATCACCGTCGGACGGTCGCTCGCCGCGCGGCAATGGATGTGGCGCCTCAACGCAGCGGTGATTATCATTTCGTGCGCAGGGCTTGGCTACACCAGTAACGTCGTGCGTACCGAATACCGTGCGCGTACTGCGGCCATAATCGCTGCACCGCGCGGTAGTACCTTGGTGGTACCGCCACTTTCACCGGTGTTTTGGCAGTGGTCACTTTATGACGATCTGCGCAATCCAAGCCTATGTGCGTTTGTCGCCCAACAGCGTGGGTTGGCAGGCTTAACGCTATCTGATGCCAAGTAAAAGCTGCCACGCTGCTCGACCAGCCACAGCGTGATGGCAGCATCACGGTTCTTAGCTCAACCTACCAAATGCGAACGCGTTGTTCGGTTGGCAACGCAAGTTTGTCCGCTGGTTTTGGCGCAAAGGCGGCGTACCAAGCATCCAAGTTGCGCACGACCCACACCCGTTGAATCGACGGTGAATGCGGATCCGTCAACAAGCGCTGTTCCAAGTTCTCGGTGCGATAGTTGCGGCGCCACACTTGCGCCCAACCAAGATAAAATCGCTGATCACCGGTAAAGCCGTCGAGCACAGGAGCGGGTTTGCCACCGAGTGACATCTTGTAGGCATCGTACGCAACCGTCATACCGGCCAAGTCAGCAATGTTTTCGCCGAGCGTCAGCGAACCTTGGACTTTTTTTCCTGGCAACGCTTCGTAGGCATCGTACTGCTTCACCAATTGGGCGGTCAGCGCGTCGAACTGCTTGATGTCCTGCTCGGTCCACCAATCTTTGAGCGCGCCGGTTTTGTCGTACTTGCGGCCTTGATCGTCGAAGTGATGCGAAATCTCATGACCGATGACGGCGCCAATGCCGCCGTAGTTCACCGCAGCGTCGGCATTTGGATCAAAAAATGGCGGCTGCAAAATCGCCGCTGGAAATACAATCTCGTTGAGCACTGGGTTGGCGTACGCGTTGATCGTCATCGGGGTCATGCCCCACTCGCCGCGATCAATCGGTTGGCCAAGGTGCGCCAGTTGCCGGCGCCATTCAAAGTCGCTGGCGCGCACCGCGTTGCCAAACAAATCGTCGCGCGCGATGGTGAGCGCCGAATAATCGCGCCACTTGTCAGGAAACCCAATTTTCGCGGTAAACGCAGCGAGCTTGGCACGCGCTTCGGTGCGGGTCGCAGGTGCCATCCAAGGCAGCTCCGACAACCGATGATCCATGGCAGCGATCACGTTCTTCACTAATTTGTCGGCTTCAGCTTTGGCTTGCGGTGGGAAATATTTCGCCACGTACTGCTCACCCACGGCTTCGCCCATTGCGCCGGTCACCAGCCCAACTGCACGTTTCCAACGCGGTTCGTTTTCAGGTTGGCCATTGAGCGTCTTGTCGTGAAAGTTGAACGCTGCATCAACAAATGCTTGGCTCAACATCGGCGCTGCGCCATCGATCGTGTGCAGCGTCAGATAGTCGCGCAGCGTCGCCAACGGGGTTGCACCGAGCAACTTGGCAGTTGCGGTGAAGGCGCTAGGTTGGGCAACCAAAAACGCCGTTTGTTTTTCGGTGCCGGTTGCAGCGAAGAATGCAGCCCAATCAAGCTCCGGTGCGTTCTTGTCAAAATCGGCGCGCTGCCATTTGTTGTAGGTTTTGGTGCTGTCACGCGATTCGATGCGGGTCCAATGCACTTTGGCCAGCTCGGTTTCAAACGCCACCACCGCTGCAACCCGGGTTTTGCCATCGGGTTGCTGGGCCAGCGTCAACAACTGCTCCAAGTACGCCACGTACGCCGTGCGCGCAGCTTTGAGATTTTCGTCGTCTTTGAGGTAGTAGTCGCGGTCCGGCAAGCCCAACCCGGATTGCGCCATTTGCGCGATGTATTGATCTGGTTGTTTGTCGTCTTGGCCGATGTAACCAGCAATCGGAATGTTCGCGAGCCCGGCACGGTTGAGCTCCACCATCAGCGTGGTGAATTCTTTCGCGGTCTTGATCGCTCGGATCTTTTCCAACCATGGCGTCAGTGGCGCGATGCCTTTGGCTTCCACGGTTTTTTCGTCGAGAAAGCTGGTGTACAAATCGCCAACTTTGTTGCCTGGCAATTTGGCTGCGGCCTCAACGATTTCACGCGTGCGTTGCTGCGACAAATCATCGAGCACGGCAAACATGCCGTAGTTGGCGCGGTCAGCCGGGATTTCAGTTTTTTTGGCCCACGCGCCGTTGGCAAACGCATAGAAGTCTTCACCGGGGCTAACCTTTCGATCCATACCCGCTTCATCGAAGCCGAACGTGCCAAACGTGGCGCGTGCATTGGGATCTTTAGGCAATGTGGGGGATGTGCCCGAGCCTTTGCCCGAACACGCTATCAATGACGCGGCAACAACCGCAAACGTAGTTTTTCGCACGCCTCTTGGTACTAAATTGTGGCGATTGGCTCCACTGCCATTTTGTAATATTTTGCGTGCGACAGTGCGACAGCTGCGACGGCAACCACGTAAGCATCCGCTTGTCGCGCCGCAAAGAATCGACCACGAAGTTCCACGACCTACAAATTACATCGTACAATTACGATTCAATATCAGCTTTGAACCCGATGAATGCCCTATACTTCCCGGCAATTAATCGTATATATACGATTCGAAACACCCAGCATGTCAACCAACCGCATACTGAGCAAACTTAGCTTCCTCGATCGTTACCTCACGCTGTGGATCTTCCTCGCCATGGGCGTCGGCGTCAGCCTGGGCCATTGGGTGCCCGATGTGCCGACGACGATCAACCGGCTGAGCGTAGGCACAACCTCGCTGCCGATTGCGATTGGGCTCATTGTCATGATGTACCCACCACTTGCCAAAGTTAAATACGAAGAGCTCGGCAAAGTGTTTCGCAATCGCCGGGTGTTTGGCTTGTCGGTGTTGTTCAACTGGGTGCTCGCGCCGTCGCTGATGTTCACGCTGGCGGTGCTGCTGCTGCCCGACAAACCCGGTTATATGGTGGGGCTGATTTTGGTTGGCATCTCACCGTGTATCGCCATGGTGTTGGTTTGGAACGAGCTGGCCAAAGGTGATTCCGAATATTGCGCTGGCTTGGTCGCCTTTA